>NZ_JBQZXC010000003.1:0-88236 GCF_053555815.1 Shigella sp. SIG6
GATATTATCTCCTGCCGTTTATCTTTTTACACGCTAATTACTGCTGATTTTCGCGTTCAGCAATAAAATCCAGCGCTTTGTTGATACGCTCGATACTGCGGGTCTTACCAATTGCGTGAACGGTAACATCCAGTGCTGGAGACTGCCCCGCACCGGTTACGGCGACACGCAGCGGCATACCAACTTTACCCATACCCACTTCCAGCTCATCCGCCGTCGCCTGAATAGCGTGATGAACGTTTTCAGCGGTCCAGCCAGTAATCGCGGCCAGTTTGTCACGAACCACTTCCAGCGGCTGACGCGCTACCGGACGCAGATGTTTTTTCGCCGCATCGGCATCGAACTCAGCAAAATCTTCGTAGAAATAACGGCAGCTCTGTGCCATCTCTTTCAGCGTCTTGCAACGTTCGCCCAGCAGTTTCACCAGATCAGCCAGCTGCGGGCCGTTACGGGTATCGATATTTTCCTGCTCAATGTGCCACTGTAAGTGAGTAGCAACATACTCCGGCGGCAGCGCGTTAATGTAGTGATGGTTCAGCCACAGCAGCTTGTCGGTGTTGAACGCACTGGCAGATTTGCTGACGGCATTCAAAGTGAAGTATTTGATCATCTCTTCACGAGTGAATATTTCCTGATCGCCGTGGGACCAGCCCAGACGCACCAGATAGTTCAGCAGTGCTTCTGGCAAATAACCGTCATCACGATACTGCATTACGCTGACTGCCCCATGACGTTTGGACAGTTTTTTACCGTCATCGCCATTGATCATAGAAACGTGCGCGTAAACCGGCACCAGCGCTTTCAGGGCCTTAAGAATGTTGATCTGGCGCGGCGTGTTGTTGATATGGTCTTCGCCACGGATAACGTGGGTGATTTCCATATCCCAGTCATCGACAACCACACAGAAGTTATAGGTTGGGGAACCATCGGTACGGCGGATAATAAGATCGTCCAGTTCCTGGTTGCTGAACTCGATCGGACCACGGATCTGATCGTCAAAAACAACAGAACCTTCCTGCGGGTTAGCAAAACGTACAACACACGGTTCATCATCAGCATGATGCTCATGGCTGTGGCGGCAGCGACCGTCATAACGCGGCTTCTCACCTTTCGCCATTTGCTCTTCGCGCAGCGCTTCCAGGCGCTCTTTAGAGCAATAGCATTTATAAGCAGTGCCCTCTTCCAGCATCTGATCGATCACCGCGTTGTAGCGATCAAAACGTTTGGTCTGGTAGTACGGACCTTCATCCCACTCCAGGCTCAGCCAGTTCATGCCATCCATAATGGCTTCGATAGCTTCCGGCGTGGAACGCTCAAGATCGGTGTCTTCAATACGCAGCACGAACTCACCGCCGTGGTTACGTGCAAAAAGCCAGGAGTAAAGAGCAGTACGCGCGCCGCCAACGTGCAGATAGCCTGTTGGGCTTGGCGCGAAGCGAGTTTTGATTTTCATGAAATGGCCTTACGTTTAGAAAGATGCCGACAACCGGCAAATCCTGGAAAAATTGAGTGGGCGATATTCTATCACTCCCGCCTGATTCCTCAATGTAGTTCGGGTTTCTACCTTACGCATTATTGTTTTCGTTGACAAATTGCGCAACACGGTCTGTTTTGCGATCATCTTGCTTAAATTTACGACGAACGAACAATTTCTTTAGAAAATGCGTTGACTCATTTTGAACTCTCCCTATAATGCGACTCCACACAGCGGGGGTGATTAGCTCAGCTGGGAGAGCACCTCCCTTACAAGGAGGGGGTCGGCGGTTCGATCCCGTCATCACCCACCAACTACTTTATGTAGTCTCCGCCGTGTAGCAAGAAATTGAGAAGTGGGTGATTAGCTCAGCTGGGAGAGCACCTCCCTTACAAGGAGGGGGTCGGCGGTTCGATCCCGTCATCACCCACCACTTCGGGTCGTTAGCTCAGTTGGTAGAGCAGTTGACTTTTAATCAATTGGTCGCAGGTTCGAATCCTGCACGACCCACCAATGTAAAAAAGCGCCCTAAAGGCGCTTTTTTGCTATCTGCGATACTCAAAGATTCGAACCTGCAGCAGGTTTGAGTTGAGCGCAGCGAAACAACGGAGCCGCTCGCGGCGACGGCCCGAAGGGCGAGCGAAGCGAGTCATCCTGCACGACCCACCAATGCAAAAAAGCGCCCTAAAGGCGCTTTTTTGCTATCTGCGATTTGTAAGATTGATTTTTCTTCTCAAGTTCCTTGTTCTTCTACCGATATTACCTCGTACAGTGACGAGGACTGAACAATGGCCACTATCTCTTCAACTTCAATTCCTTCCATACAAACACAGAGTAGTAACAGGGCATCACAAGGTAGCGATGTTGCTTCACAAATCGCGCGGATAAGTCAGCAAATCATCAAACTCACTCAACAAATTAAAGAGATTGTAGACACTAGCGGCAGTGCTGAAGACAAGCAAAAACAGGCCGAATTGATTCAACAGCAAATCACCCTACTGGAAACACAACTGGCGCAGTTGCAGAAACAGCAGGCAGAAAAGGCGCAGGAGAAAGAGCAGCGTTTGTCTCTGAATGTATCCCTTCTAAATCCTGTTGAAAAAACGACTCATATCGATATCTATATCTGATACAACGGATCCCCTTCCCGACCAGCCATTAGCGCATTGCCCTAGTCTCGTACCACGTCCCATAACGCTTCAGCGGCGGTGGAAAGTGAACGGTTCTTCCTGCGCACCAGCATCAACTGGCGTTCAACCACCGGCGTAATGCGCTTAACCACCAGTGGGCTACCTTCAGGCAATGGTAGCGCCAGTGCAGGAAGAATACTGATGCCGATGCCTGCGGCTACCATCGGGAACAGCGTCGCCGGATGTCCAATCTCCTGCACAATATTCGCCTGAATACCATTGCGCGCCAGCGCTGCGTCAATCAGCGGTCGGCTGCCTGACGCGTAATCCTGCAACACCAATTTCGCTCCCTGTAATGCCTGCCAAGGTACATAATCTTCCACGGCCAAAGCGCTATCGCGATGGCAAAGCAGAAAGAAAGGCTCGGAAAGAATCGCTTCACATTGCAGATCGCCCACTGGGCCTGGATCGATGACGATGCCAAAGTCGACATCTCCCTAGCGAATACTTTCCATCACCCACTGCTGCGGACGATCATGCAGGACAAACTGAATATCTGGATAGCGGCGATGGCTTTCAGCAATGCATTGCGGAATAAGATGCGCGGAAATGGTCTGGCTGGCAGCGACCCGAACTTTTCCGCTCAGTTGTTGCCCCATACGCCCGGTATCGCGCAACGTGCTGTTAAGTTCATCCAGCAGTCGCTCAAGACGCAAAGCCAACTGCTGCCCTGCATCTGTAAGCACCACTTCACGCGTGGTTCTGTCCAGCAGGCGAACACCAGTATGATTTTCCAGCTCCTTCACACTGTGACTTACTGCCGACTGGCTCAAGCCGATACGCTCTCCTGCACGACTAAAACTTTTCTCCTGCGCTACTGTGACGAAAACCTTTAATTGTTTTAAAGAATAATTCATCTGTTTTCTTCATGAATGGATGCAATAAATCAATTTTATTTCTCAAACTGGAAGAAGCACAATAGAACCATCGATCATCTGGAGTCTTTATGAAACTTTTTCGTATCCTCGATCCTTTCACCTTAACCCTGATCACGGTGGTGTTGCTGGCCTCTTTCTTTCCGGCCAGAGGCGATTTCGTCCCCTTCTTTGAAAATCTGACCACCGCAGCTATTGCCCTGCTGTTCTTTATGCACGGCGCGAAGTTGTCGCGTGAGGCGATTATTGCTGGCGGTGGTCACTGGCGACTGCATTTGTGGGTAATGTGCAGCACCTTCGTGCTGTTTCCGATTCTGGGTGTACTGTTTGCCTGGTGGAAACCGGTAAATGTCGACCCGATGCTCTACTCCGGTTTTCTCTACTTGTGCATTCTCCCGGCTACCGTGCAGTCTGCAATCGCCTTCACGTCAATGGCGGGCGGTAACGTCGCGGCGGCGGTTTGTTCTGCGTCAGCATCCAGCCTGCTGGGGATTTTCCTTTCACCATTGCTGGTTGGTCTGGTGATGAATGTTCACGGTGCAAGGGGCAGCCTTGAGCAGGTCGGTAAAATTATGCTGCAACTGCTGCTGCCGTTTGTGTTGGGGCATCTTTCCCGGCCGTGGATTGGTGACTGGGTGTCGCGCAATAAAAAATGGATTGCGAAAACTGACCAGACGTCCATTCTGTTGGTGGTTTATACAGCGTTCAGCGAAGCCGTCGTTAATGGTATCTGGCATAAAGTTGGCTGGGGATCATTGCTGTTTATCGTGGTGGTCAGCTGCGTTCTTCTGGCTATCGTGATTGTAGTTAACGTCTTTATGGCACGCCGACTGGGCTTCAATAAGGCAGATGAAATTACTATCGTCTTTTGTGGTTCGAAAAAGAGTCTGGCAAATGGCATCCCGATGGCAAACATTCTGTTCCCCACATCGGTGATCGGTATGATGGTGCTGCCCCTGATGATTTTCCATCAGATCCAATTGATGGTCTGTGCGGTGCTGGCGCGTCGATACAAACGCCAGACCGAACAGTTACAGGCGCAGCAGGAAAGCAGCGCCGATAAAGCTTAAAGCGGACGCTTCAGGGGCTGGACCAGTTGCGTCAGCCCCTCGGTTTTAATCAGCAGCGTGATTTGCATTAGCTCACCGAGCTTCCCTGCCGGGAACTCATCTTTGCGGGCAAACCACAGCAGATACTCCTCCGGCAGGTCAATTAAGCGACGCCCTTTGTATTTGCCAAACGGCATTATCGTATTGGCTATTTCAATCAGCTGCTCTTTTTCCATCTCAGCTACCCAGCAAACGCAGCATTTCCGCTTCGTCGATGACTTCAATGCCCAGTTCCTGCGCCTTCGCCAGTTTAGATCCTGCAGCTTCACCCGCTATCACCAGATCGGTTTTCTTCGACACGCTGCCCGCGACTTTCGCGCCCAGTTCGACCAGTCGAGCTTTAGCGTCATCACGCGACATCTGGCTTAAGCTGCCCGTAAGCACCACGGTTTTACCAGCAAACGGGCTGTCAATCTCTTCCGCGTTGATAACGATCGGCGCAGGCCAGTGAACACCTTCCGCCAACAGCTCGCTGATGACATTGCGGTTGCTTTCTTCGGCAAAGAAGTTGTGAACGTGGGATGCAACGACAATGCCAACATCAGGCACCTTTTGCAGCTCTTCAATCGAAGCGGCTTCCAGCGCTTCCAGCGTGCCGAAATATGCCGCCAGACCTGCTGCGGTGGCCTCGCCGACTTCACGGATGCCAAGTGCATAGAGGAAGCGAGCAAAGGTGGTTTCTTTCGCTTTTTCCAGCGCGTTAACCACGTTTTGTGCCAATTTTGGCCCCATACGCTCCAGTCCGGTCAGTTTGCCTGCGGTGAGTTTGAACAGATCTGCCGGAGTATGGACATATTCTTTTTCAACCAGCTGATCGATGATTTTGTCGCCCATTCCGTCAACATCCATCGCACGGCGGGAAACAAAGTGTTTCAGCGACTCTTTACGCTGCGCACCGCAAATCAGGCCACCGGTACAGCGGGCAACCGCTTCACCTTCCACACGCTCAACGTCAGAACCACATACCGGACAATGCGTCGGGAATACAACCTCACGGGTATCTTCCGGGCGTTCAGAAAGCACGACGTTAACCACCTGCGGGATCACGTCGCCAGCGCGGCGAATCACCACTTTATCGCCAATGCGTAAACCAAGACGTTCAATTTCATCCGCATTGTGCAAGGTTGCGTTACTCACCAGCACGCCAGCAACATGGACAGGTTCCAGACGCGCAACAGGCGTAATCGCGCCAGTACGCCCAACCTGAAACTCGACGTCACGCACAAAGGTCATCTGCTCCTGCGCCGGGAATTTAAACGCTACCGCCCAGCGCGGGGCACGCGCGACAAAGCCAAGCTGCTCCTGCTGTTCCAGTGAGTTGACCTTAATCACCACGCCGTCGATATCAAAGCCCAGCGTCGGGCGGTCTTCTTCCACTTTGTGATAGAACGCCAGCACTTCTTCCGCCGATTCACAAAGCGTTACCCGATCGCTGACCGGCAACCCCCACTTTTTAAATTGCAGTAAACGGCCAAGATGAGTATCCGGCAGCTCGCCACCTTCCAGAACACCAACGCCATAGCAGAAAAAAGTGAGCGGTCGCTTCGCTGTAATACGCGGATCAAGCTGACGCAGTGAACCAGCTGCCGCATTACGTGGGTTAGCAAAAACTTTCCCGCCCGTGCGTCGCGCATCTTCGTTAATCTTTTCGAACCCCGCCTGCGGCAGGAACACTTCACCACGCACTTCCAGACGCGCCGGGATATTCTCTCCGTGCAGCTTCAGCGGAATGGCGCGAATAGTACGCACATTAGACGTGATATCTTCCCCGGTGGTGCCATCGCCACGGGTCGCGGCACTGACTAAAACGCCATTTTCATACAGAATACTGACGGCAAGGCCATCCAGCTTCAGCTCACAGCACCAGGTGACTTTCTCGTTGTTTTTCAGACGGTCCTGCACACGTTTGTTGAAAGCAAGAAAGCTTTCTTCATCAAAAACGTTATCCAGTGACAGCATTGGTACTTCATGGCGTATCTGGCTGAAAGCTGCCAGCGGCGCAGCACCTACACGTTGGGTAGGCGAATCAGGCGTAATCAGTTCTGGATGTTTGGTTTCCAGCTCGCGCAGTTCGCGCATCAGCCTGTCGTATTCAGCGTCGGGAATTTCCGGCGCATCCATCACATGATAAAGATATTCATGATGGCAAAGCGTCGTTCGCAGTTCTGTCAGTTGTTGTTCGATTGATTCCATATCGCACCATCAATGCTAAAAACCCCCGACAAGCGGGGGTTCGAAGAGGAGTTAATTTGCCTTAAGTGTATCAGGCGTTGGCGTCTTTGACTTCGCGGATGATGTCCTGATACTCGCGCAATTTCTGCGGAGTCATCATACGGCGCTGATCGTCAAGCACGACACCGCCCACTTCATCGGCAATATGCTGCGCAGATTGCAGCATCAGCTTGAAGTTCTGCAGCTCGTCACCGTAAGACGGTACCTGCATAAAGATAGTGACACCCGGAGTAGTGAAATCCTTCATTTCAGGATCAAAGGTTCCCGGTTTCACCATATTCGCCAGGCTGAATAACGCCGGGCCGCTGCCATCCGGGCTAAGATGACGATGGTAAATATTCATATCGCCAAAAATGAAGCCCGCTTGTTGAATGCTGTTAAGAAGCAGTTCACCGTTTAGCTCGCTACCGTGATGCGCCGCGACGTTCATGATAATCACCGCTTCTTTGCGCTTCGGTTTATCCATAACTGGAGCCGGTTCCGCTACAGGCTCAGGCTGTGGTGCCGCTACGGGTTCTGCAGGCTGGAAAGCCTGTTGTGCCGGTTGCGGTGCTGAATGCACAGGCTGCGGCGCTGGCGCGACCTGTGGCGAAACTGGCTGCTGCAACGGCTGATAGGCAGGCTGCTGCACCGGCTGCGCTGGACGCGGAGCATGTTGCGGCGGTACCTGCGCTTCAGGCGGCTGCTGGACCGGTTGACGCGGCTGCGCAGACGCATAAGGCGGTTGGTACTGGTGTTGCGGCGACGGACGAGCAGCCTCATGCTCCTGAGCGTTAGCCGGGGCATGATTCACGCGGTGAACACGAACCTCACCAACGCCCTCATCATCTTCGACATCCTCGTCATAAGAATCGTCGTCACGTGTTGACTTCATTCGTTTTAATGGCCGATCGCGGAACATAGAAGATCGTTCTTTACGGCTGGTCCAGAAACCATGTACCAGTAAAGCGATTATGGCGATCGCGCCAACAATGATTAATATCAGACGCAAATCCTGCATCATTATATTCTCTGTTGTTCTAACACCTTGCCACCACGGCAAACATTTACTCACTAAGAGTATTTGCCGATTACCTCAAGTGCAAGTGCACTATTAACTTTCACAGCACAAAGATAGATGAAATCGTGCTTTTTGCTGTTTTTTCGAACATATCCTAACTGTCCATTGCGCAATTACCCGGTAAAATACGCAGAATTTTCCTGGGATTGGTCAAAAGGAGCTCATCCTGATTATGGTTTCATCATTCACATCTGCCCCACGCAGCGGTTTTTACTATTTTGCGCAAGGCTGGAAGCTCGTCTCGCAACCTGGGATTCGGCGTTTCGTTATTTTACCGCTGCTGGTCAATATTTTGTTGATGGGGGGCGCATTCTGGTGGCTCTTTACACAGCTCGATGTCTGGATCCCGACTTTCATGAGTTACGTTCCGGACTGGCTACAATGGCTGAGTTATCTGTTGTGGCCTCTGGCTGTCATCTCTGTGCTGTTAGTGTTTGGCTATTTCTTCTCCACGATTGCTAACTGGATTGCCGCTCCGTTTAACGGTTTATTGGCTGAACAACTGGAAGCACGATTGACTGGCGCTACACCGCCAGATACCGGGATTTTCGGTATCATGAAAGATGTGCCGCGAATCATGAAACGCGAATGGCAAAAATTTGCCTGGTATCTGCCGCGCGCAATTGTATTACTAATTCTTTACTTCATCCCTGGTATTGGGCAAACCGTCGCGCCGGTACTGTGGTTCCTGTTTAGCGCCTGGATGTTAGCCATCCAGTATTGCGATTACCCCTTCGATAACCACAAAGTGCCGTTTAAAGAGATGCGCACCGCCCTGCGCACACACAAAATCACCAATATGCAGTTTGGTGCTTTAACCAGCCTGTTTACGATGATCCCGCTGCTTAATCTGTTCATCATGCCCGTTGCCGTTTGTGGCGCGACGGCGATGTGGGTCGATTGCTATCGCGATAAACACGCGATGTGGCGGTAACAATCTACCGGTTATTTTGTAAACCGTTTGTGTGAAACAGGGGTGGCTTATGCCGCCCCTTATTCCATCTTGCATGTCATTATTTCCCTTCTGTATATAGATATGCTAAATCCTTACTTCCGCATATTCTCTGAGCGGGTATGCTACCTGTTGTATCCCAATTTCATACAGTTAAGGACAGGCCATGAGTAAGATTTTTGAAGATAACTCGCTGACTATCGGTCACACGCCGCTGGTTCGCCTGAATCGCATCGGTAACGGACGCATTCTGGCGAAGGTGGAATCTCGTAACCCCAGCTTCAGCGTTAAGTGCCGTATCGGTGCCAACATGATTTGGGATGCCGAAAAGCGCGGCGTGCTGAAACCAGGCGTTGAACTGGTTGAACCGACCAGCGGTAATACCGGGATTGCACTGGCCTATGTAGCTGCCGCTCGCGGTTACAAACTCACCCTGACCATGCCAGAAACCATGAGTATTGAACGCCGCAAGCTGCTGAAAGCGTTAGGTGCAAACCTGGTGCTGACGGAAGGTGCTAAAGGCATGAAAGGCGCAATCCAAAAAGCAGAAGAAATTGTCGCCAGCAATCCAGAGAAATACCTGCTGCTGCAACAATTCAGCAATCCGGCAAACCCTGAAATTCACGAAAAAACCACCGGTCCGGAGATCTGGGAAGATACCGACGGTCAGGTTGATGTATTTATTGCTGGCGTTGGGACTGGCGGTACGCTGACTGGCGTCAGCCGCTACATTAAAGGCACCAAAGGCAAGACCGATCTTATCTCTGTCGCCGTTGAGCCAACCGATTCTCCAGTTATCGCCCAGGTGCTGGCAGGTGAAGAGATTAAACCTGGCCCGCATAAAATTCAGGGTATTGGCGCTGGTTTTATCCCGGCTAACCTCGATCTCAAGCTGGTCGATAAAGTCATTGGCATCACCAATGAAGAAGCCATTTCTACCGCCCGTCGTCTAATGGAAGAAGAAGGTATTCTTGCAGGTATCTCTTCTGGAGCAGCTGTTGCCGCAGCGTTGAAACTACAAGAAGATGAAAGCTTTACCAACAAGAATATTGTGGTTATTCTACCATCATCGGGTGAGCGTTATTTAAGCACCGCATTGTTTGCCGATCTCTTCACTGAGAAAGAATTGCAACAGTAATGCCAGCTTGTTAAAAATGCGTAAAAAAGCACCTTTTTAGGTGCTTTTTTGTGGCCTGCTTCAAACTTTCACCCCTCCTGGCATTGATTCAGCCTGTCGGAACTGGTATTTAACCAGACTAATTATTTTGATGCGCGAAATTAATCGTTACAGGAAAAGCCAAAGCTGAATCGATTTTATGATTTGGTTCAATTCTTCCTTTAGCGGCATAATGTTTAATGACGTACGAAACATCAGCGGTCAACACCCGCCAGCAATGGACTGTATTGCGCTCTTCGTGCGTCGCGTCTGTTAAAAACTGGCGCTAACAATACAGGCTAAAGTCGAACCGCCAGGCTAGACTTTAGTTCCACAACACTAAACCTATAAGTTGGGGAAATACAATGTTCCAGCAAGAAGTTACCATTACCGCTCCGAACGGTCTGCACACCCGCCCTGCTGCCCAGTTTGTAAAAGAAGCTAAGGGCTTCACTTCTGAAATTACTGTGACTTCCAACGGCAAAAGCGCCAGCGCGAAAAGCCTGTTTAAACTGCAGACTCTGGGCCTGACTCAAGGTACCGTTGTGACTATCTCCGCAGAAGGCGAAGACGAGCAGAAAGCGGTTGAACATCTGGTTAAACTGATGGCGGAACTCGAGTAATTTCCCGGGTTCTTTTAAAAATCAGTCACAAGTAAGGTAGGGTTATGATTTCAGGCATTTTAGCATCTCCGGGTATCGCTTTCGGTAAAGCTCTGCTTCTGAAAGAAGACGAAATTGTCATTGACCGGAAAAAAATTTCTGCCGACCAGGTTGATCAGGAAGTTGAACGTTTTCTGAGCGGTCGTGCCAAGGCATCAGCCCAGCTGGAAACGATCAAAACGAAAGCTGGTGAAACGTTCGGTGAAGAAAAAGAAGCCATCTTTGAAGGGCATATTATGCTGCTCGAAGATGAGGAGCTGGAGCAGGAAATCATAGCCCTGATTAAAGATAAACACATGACAGCTGACGCAGCTGCTCATGAAGTTATCGAAGGTCAGGCTTCTGCCCTGGAAGAGCTGGATGATGAATACCTGAAAGAACGTGCGGCTGACGTACGTGATATCGGTAAGCGCCTGCTGCGCAACATCCTGGGCCTGAAGATTATCGACCTGAGCGCCATTCAGGATGAAGTCATTCTGGTTGCCGCTGACCTGACGCCGTCCGAAACCGCACAGCTGAACCTGAAGAAGGTGCTGGGTTTCATCACCGACGCGGGTGGCCGTACTTCCCACACCTCTATCATGGCGCGTTCTCTGGAACTGCCTGCTATCGTGGGTACCGGTAGCGTCACCTCTCAGGTGAAAAATGACGACTATCTGATTCTGGATGCCGTAAATAATCAGGTTTACGTCAATCCAACCAACGAAGTTATTGATAAAATGCGCGCTGTTCAGGAGCAAGTGGCTTCTGAAAAAGCAGAGCTTGCTAAACTGAAAGATCTGCCAGCTATTACGCTGGACGGTCACCAGGTAGAAGTATGCGCTAACATTGGTACGGTTCGTGACGTTGAAGGTGCAGAGCGTAACGGCGCTGAAGGCGTTGGTCTGTATCGTACTGAGTTCCTGTTCATGGACCGCGACGCGCTGCCCACTGAAGAAGAACAGTTTGCTGCTTACAAAGCAGTGGCTGAAGCGTGTGGCTCGCAGGCGGTTATCGTTCGTACCATGGACATCGGCGGCGACAAAGAGCTGCCATACATGAACTTCCCGAAAGAAGAGAACCCGTTCCTCGGCTGGCGCGCTATCCGTATCGCGATGGATCGTAAAGAGATCCTGCGCGATCAGCTCCGCGCTATCCTGCGTGCCTCGGCTTTCGGTAAATTGCGCATTATGTTCCCGATGATCATCTCTGTTGAAGAAGTGCGTGCACTGCGCAAAGAGATCGAAATCTACAAACAGGAACTGCGCGACGAAGGTAAAGCGTTTGACGAGTCAATTGAAATCGGCGTAATGGTGGAAACACCGGCTGCCGCAACAATTGCACGTCATTTAGCCAAAGAAGTTGATTTCTTTAGTATCGGCACCAATGATTTAACGCAGTACACTCTGGCAGTTGACCGTGGTAATGATATGATTTCACACCTTTACCAGCCAATGTCACCGTCCGTGCTGAACTTGATCAAGCAAGTTATTGATGCTTCTCATGCTGAAGGCAAATGGACTGGCATGTGTGGTGAGCTTGCTGGCGATGAACGTGCTACACTTCTGTTGCTGGGGATGGGTCTGGACGAATTCTCTATGAGCGCCATTTCTATCCCGCGCATTAAGAAGATTATCCGTAACACGAACTTCGAAGATGCGAAGGTGTTAGCAGAGCAGGCTCTTGCTCAACCGACAACGGACGAGTTAATGACGCTGGTTAACAAGTTCATTGAAGAAAAAACAATCTGCTAATCCACGAGATGCGGCCCAATTTACTGCTTAGGAGAAGATCATGGGTTTGTTCGATAAACTGAAATCTCTGGTTTCCGACGACAAAAAGGATACCGGAACTATTGAGATCATTGCTCCGCTCTCTGGCGAGATCGTCAATATCGAAGACGTGCCGGATGTCGTTTTTGCGGAAAAAATCGTTGGTGATGGTATTGCTATCAAACCAACGGGTAACAAAATGGTCGCGCCTGTAGACGGTACCATTGGTAAAATCTTTGAAACCAATCACGCGTTCTCTATCGAATCTGATAGCGGCGTTGAACTGTTCGTCCACTTCGGTATCGACACCGTTGAACTGAAAGGCGAAGGCTTCAAGCGTATTGCTGAAGAAGGTCAGCGCGTGAAAGTTGGCGATACTGTCATTGAATTTGATCTGCCGCTGCTGGAAGAGAAAGCCAAGTCTACCCTGACTCCGGTTGTTATCTCCAACATGGACGAAATCAAAGAACTGATCAAACTGTCCGGTAGCGTAACCGTGGGTGAAACCCCGGTTATCCGCATCAAGAAGTAATTCTTGCCGCAGTGAAAAATGGCGCCCATCGGCGCCATTTTTTATGTTTCCGCCAGCGGCGGCAAAATCAATTCATCGCTCTCATGCTGCTGGGTGTAGCGCATCACTTCCAGTACGCGCAACCCCGCACGGTGCACCGCATCGTTTAACGCCTTCCCTTTCAGCAAACCACTGATAAGCTGAGCACAAAACAGGTCGCCAGTCCCTTTCAGGTCGGTTTTTACCCGTGAATGGGAAATGACATTCACGCTGTCGGCACTGACCACCACCACCTGCATCTCCTGATTTTCTTCATTACCGGAGGCGCTGGTAATCACCACCCATTTTAATGTGTCTGAAAGCAGACTTTTTGCGGCAGCAATGGCACTGTCGAGATCGCGGCAATTTTTACCGGTCAGGATTTCCAGCTCAAAGATATTGGGGGTAATTCCCTGCGCCAGCGGCAGTAAATATTGTCGATACGCCTCGGGAAGGTCAGGTTTGACATAAATTCCGCTATCAATATCGCCAATCACCGGATCGACCATGATCAATAGGTCAGGATGGTCTTTGCGTAGCGCAGTCAGCCACTCGGCAAGGATTTTGATTTGCGATGCCGTTCCCATATAGCCCGTGGTTACAGCACGAAGTTGGCGCAGCGCATCACGCTCCTGAAGCGCACGCAAATAGCCGCTAAACCATTCGTCCGGAATCGCACCACCGTAGAAAGTGTCATAATGCGGCGTATTGCTCAGCAATACCGTCGGCACGGCAAAGACATTCAAGCCGTTCTGTTTTATAGCAGGCACCGCAATGCTGTTGCCTACGCTTCCGTACACTACCTGCGACTGCACGGCGACGATATCCGCCTGCAGCGCCCTACTCTTATCGTTAAACAACAACAAACTACTCATTTAATTTTTTCTCCTTGCCGATGATCCTCATCGTATTCCAACCGAAACTTTACCTGATTCTGGCAGTCAAATCGGCTATTACAAAACAAAGATAAGGTAATTCAGTGAAGAAAATCATTTGTCTGGCCATTACGCTGCTAATGACACTCCCCGCTTACGCGAAGTTAACTGTTCATGAAGAAGCCCGCATCAACGCCATGCTGGAGGGATTAGCACAGAAAAAGGATTTGATATTTGTGCGCAACGGTGATGAACATACCTGCGATGAAGCGGTTTCCCACCTGCGTCTGAAGCTCGGCAATACCCGTAACCGCATTGACACTGCCGAGCAGTTTATTGATAAGGTAGCTTCGTCGTCATCGATTACCGGGAAGCCGTATATCGTGAAGATCCCCGGTAAGAGCGATGAGAACGCACAGCCTTTTTTACATGCGTTAATTGCGCAGACGGATAAAACGGTGCCTGCGGAAGGAAATTAATCCGCTTTGGTAAGGCATTTACAGGAGGTAACATGAAAAAATGCTTTATTTATCACGATGAAAAATAGAATAAATTTTGGGGGATAGTTTAGCTGTCAACTATGGCAAGGTAGGTAGTATTGGTAAATTCCATACAAAAGAATTCGATAATGAAGAACAGTGTCTGAAAGAAGCCAGTAAATTGATTGCCGCAAAAATGAAAAAAGGATATCAAGAAACTCCAGACTTTAACTTCATGGATCTCTACTATTTTGATGATGAAGAGATTGGGTTACATCTTAAAACGTCACACCCAAACTTCCAGTGCCATTTTACTGATCCACTTTATATGTGTTGCTGGGATGAAGAATCTCCTTTTGGTAGCGATGAAGGTGCTGATGCTCTAAACGAACTTGAAAATAGCCTCCGTTCTGGACTGTGCTGATTTCCCTCAAATGTTAATTGAAACTATGTGGGGTATGAAATACATCGCTATGGACAGTATTCTTGAAGAGGATGTGCGTGCGCAATTACTAGCCGATGAAATGAGCTCTATCCAGAGCAATATGATTACCTACGCGACTGCATTCGGTCAGATCAAAGTCATGGGTAAAATCTCCCATAAACTTAAAAAGATGGGACTCAATGCACTAGCGCGTCATCAGCTTACCGCAAAAATTCTTCAATGGGGTGACGGTCAGGACTCACCAATACTTCAAAAAATGATTGATGACCTTACTGCTTTTCCACACGAAAATTAAAAACTGCATTTGTCGGCAGCAACAACTGCCGACAAATCAGATTATTGACAAAGTGCACTTTGTTTATGCCGGATGCGGCGTAAACGCCTGATCCGGCATAAAAATATTGCTAATTCAATATATTGCAGAAACATTGTAGGCCTGATAAGCGGAGCGCATCAGGCAGTTTTGCGTTTGTCATCAGTCTCCAATGCTATTAATCCTTAAATCCCTGCCCCCTGACTAAAATGCTCTTCCCCAAACACTCCGGTGGAGAGGTAGCGATCGCCACGATCGCAGATGATCGCTACCACCACCGCACCAGGGTTAGCTTTTGCCACCCGCAGTGCTCCAGCAACCGCGCCGCCTGAGCTGACGCCACAGAATATTCCTTCCCGCACCGCCAGTTCGCGCATGGTGTTTTCCGCATTGCGCTGATGAATATCCAGCACCTCATCCACCAGCGCAGCGTTGAAAATCCCCGGCAGATATTCCGCAGGCCAGCGGCGAATGCCCGGAATACTGCTGCCTTCTTCCGGTTGCAGGCCAACAATGGTCACCGGTTTGGATTGTTCGCGCATAAAGCGTGAAACGCCGGTGATAGTGCCGGTCGTCCCCATGCTGGAGACAAAATGAGTGATGCGCCCGCCGGTTTGCTGCCAGATTTCCGGCCCGGTGGTGGTGTAATGCGCATAAGGGTTATCGGGATTATTGAACTGATCGAGCAGCTTTCCTTCGCCACGATTCGCCATCTCCAGCGCCAGATCGCGCGCACCTTCCATGCCCTGCTCTTTGGTGACAAGAATCAGTTCCGCACCATAAGCACGCATCGCCGCACGGCGTTCCTGGCTCATGTTGTCGGGCATCAGCAATTTCATGCGATAGCCTTTCAGCGCGGCAATCATTGCCAGCGCAATGCCGGTGTTACCACTGGTGGCTTCGATTAAGACATCACCCGGTTTAATTTCCCCGCGCTTTTCCGCCTCGACGATCATCGAAAGTGCCGCACGATCTTTCACCGAACCTGCCGGGTTATTGCCTTCCAGTTTTAACCACACTTCACTGCCGTTATCCGGCCCCATTCGCTGCAACTTCACCAGAGGCGTATTGCCTATTGTTTGTTCTAATGTACTCACGATCTCTATCCATACGTGGTGTTGCCTGATGCGACGCTTGCGCGTCTTATCAGGCCTACAGGTTACAAACCTTGCCATTAAAAAGCCCGGATCGCGGGAAGCGCCTCCGGGCGTTTAACATTCACTCAACCTATCAGGCGCTTTGTGCGAGAGCAAGTTCCTCATCGCGGGTTTCAATACGCTCGTCGCCGTTATACAGTCGCGCATGTTGCAGACCAACGAATAAACGCTCGCCACGCTGCGGGGCATCGTCGCCATGCATCACGACCGTCAGCGGTTCGTTGTACCACCCCAGCGGCTGCACCACTAATTGGGTGTAGTGACCTTTCGGGCTGGCTTCCAGTACCTGTACCGGCAGCGGCGAATCGAGACTGGTACGGCGGCTGATATCCACTTCCCACGGGCGCAGGAAGAGATCCACCGGACCCTGATACGCAGGTGTGTAGCCCAGCGGCCAGCGATGCGCGCCAACATGGAACTGCCCGCCGCGAATGGTTCCCTGCAGGCGGTTCACTTCGCCCATAAATTCGAGTACAAAACGGGTCGCTGGTTCGCGCCATACCTGATTTGGCGCATCAGCCTGTTCAATATTCCCCTGACTCATCACCACTACACGATCGGCTACTTCGGTCGCCTCTTCCTGGTCGTGGGTCACAAACACGCTGGTGAATTTCAGCTCTTCATGCAGTTGACGCAGCCAGCGACGCAGCTCTTTACGCACCTGCGCATCCAGCGCGCCAAACGGTTCATCAAGCAGCAGAATTTGCGGTTCTACAGCCAGCGCGCGCGCCAGCGCCACACGCTGTTTCTGGCCGCCGGAAAGCTGCGCCGGATAACGATCCGCCAGATGCGCAAGCTGGACCATTTCCAGCAATTTTGTCACTTTCGCTTTGATGGCTGCGGCATTCGGGCGCTCGCGACGCGGCAGCACCGTCAGGCCAAAAGTGATATTGTCGAATACCGTCATATGGCGGAACAGCGCGTAATGCTGGAACACGAAACCGACTTTACGATCGCGCGCGTGCAGGCGACTCACGTCGGTGCCGTGGAAGCGAATATGCCCGCTGGTTTGATGCTCCAGCCCGGCGATAATCCGCAGCAGCGTGGTTTTCCCGGAACCGGACGGCCCCAGCAACGCGACCATCTGACCAGAAGGAATATCCAGTGAGATATCGTTCAGCACCTGGGTGCGACCAAAAGACTTCTTGATATTGGCAATCTCAATGCTCATGATGCTCCTCCTGCTGCGCGCGTTTTTCCTGATTCTCCAGGCGCCACTGCAACATACTCTTTAAAAACAGGGTGATAATCGCCATCAGCGTCAACAGCGCGGCGGCGGTAAAGGAGCCGACGGTGTTGTAGTCCTGCTCCAACAATTCAATCTGTAACGGCAGCGAAAGTGTTTCGCCGCGAATCGAGCCGGAAACCACCGACACTGCACCAAACTCGCCAATCGCGCGGGCGTTGGTCAGCACCACGCCGTAAAGCAGCGCCCAGCGAATATTCGGCAATGTGACGCGACGGAACATCTGCCAGCCGGACGCGCCAAGCAAAATCGCCGCTTCGTCTTCCTGGCTGCCCTGGCTTAACATCACCGGCACCAGCTCGCGCACCACAAACGGACACGTCACAAAGATGGTGACCAGCACCATTCCGGGCCAGGAGAACATAATTTGCAGATTATGTTCATCCAGCCAGCCGCCGAGCGGGCCGTTGGAGCCGTAGAACAGCAGATACACCAGACCGGCAACCACCGGCGATACGGCAAACGGAATGTCCAGTAGCGTCAGCAGTAACTGGCGTCCCGGGAAGTTAAAGCGCGTCACCAGCCAGGCCAGCAGAATGCCGAACACCAGGTTTACCGGTACGGCAATCAGCGCGATCATCACCGTCAGCCAGATGGCGTGCAGCATGTCCGGATCGGCCAGATTCTGTAAAACCGGCATCAGCCCCTTGCTGAATGCCTGCACGAAGATGTAAATCATCGGCACCAGCAGGATGAACGCCGAAACCAACATCCCGATGCCAATCAGAAACCATTTGCCCCAGTTAATCGGGCGCGCGTCATAACGCTTCAATTGGGTAACTTCCGCCATTAATGACCTACCACACGCCGACCAAAGCGACTTTGCAGAGTGTTAATTGAGAACAGCAGCAGCAGAGATGCCGCGAGGATCACCGAAGCAATCGCGCTCGCTGCCGGGTAATCAAACTCCTGTAAGCGCACAAAAATCATCAGCGACGTCACTTCCGTCTTCCACGCGATATTTCCGGCGATAAAAATCACCGCGCCAAATTCACCAAGACTACGGGTAAACGACAGCGCCACGCCCGCCACCAGCGCCGGAGAAAGCTCCGGCAGCACCACTTTGCAGAAACTCTGCCAGCGCGTTGCACCAAGCGTTTCCGCCGCTTCTTCATATTCCGGGCCTAACTCTTCCAGCACCGGCTGCACGGTACGCACCACAAACGGAATGCTGGTAAAGGCCATCGCCACCGCAATACCAAGCCAGGTATAGGTGACTTTGATATCAAACTTCGCCAGCCATTCACCGTAAAAACCGTTTACGGAAAAGAGCGAGGCCAGCGTTAAACCGGCGACTGCCGTTGGCAGCGCAAAGGGTAAATCCATCAGCGCATCAAGCAGCGTGCGGCCCGGAAAGCGATAACGTGTTAAAATCCACGCCATCAGCAGACCGAAAACGCCGTTAAAAATCGATGCCACAAACGCCGACAGCAGCGTCACTTTGTAGGCCGCGACCACCTGCGGGTTGGTGATCACCTCCCAGTACTGCGCCCAGCTCATCTCAGAAAGCTGCATCACCAGCGCAGAGAGCGGCAGCAGCAATATCAGGCACACAAACAGCAGACTGGTGCCAAGGCTTAAAGTAAAGCCCGGCAGCACGCGTCTTGAAGAAACTGCAAACATTACTTACGCCCCGCCGCTAACAGCTTGTCTAACTCGCCGCCGCTGGTGAAGTGGGTTTTCATCACTTCCGGCCATGAGCCAAATTTGTCTTCCACGCGGAACAGTTCGGTCTGCGGGAATTTATCTTTCAGTTTGTCCATGACTTCCGGGTTATTCACACGGTAGTAATAGTCGGTGATGATGGTCTGCGCCTGTGGGCTGTAGAGCCAGTTCAGGTAGGCTTTTGCGGCTTTTTCCGTACCGTTGGCCTGCACATTTTTATCGACCCACGCCACCGGGAATTCCGCCAGAATATTGGTTTTCGGGATCACCACTTCAAAGCCCTGTGCTTCATACTGTTTACGGATGTTGTTCACTTCCGATTCAAAGCTAATCAGCACATCGCCCAAGCCACGCTCGGCAAAAGTGGTGGTTGCGCCACGACCGCCGGTATCGAACACTTCAACGTTTTTCAGGAACTGGGTCATAAACTGTTCGGTTTTGGCTTTATCGCCACCGTCAGCTTTATCCGCTGCGCCCCATGCCGCCAGATAGGTATAACGCGCGTTACCCGACGTTTTCGGGTTCGGGAAAATCAGCTTCACGTCGGAGCGCACCAGGTCGTTCCAGTCGTGGATATTCTTCGGGTTGCCCTTACGCACCAGGAAGCCCATGGTGGAGTAGAACGGCGAGCTATTATTCGGCAGGCGCGACTGCCAGTCAGCCGGGATCAGCTTGCCTTTGTCGTGCAGGATTTGTACGTCGGTCACCTGGTTATAAGTGACAACGTCTGCTTTTAAGCCCTGCAAAATCGCCAGCGCCTGTTTTGATGACCCGGCATGAGATTGTTTTATCGTCAGTTTGTCGCCGCCGTTATCTTTTGCCCATTGCTGTTCAAACGGCGGATTCAGGGCGGCAAACAGCTCGCGGGAGACGTCATAAGAACTGTTCAGCAGTTCCGTTGCCTGTACATGGCCCGCCAGCAGCAGAGAAGCGACCAGCGCGAGTGAGTTCTTTTTCAGTAAGTTAACGGCCATTGCGCACCCTTATAAATTTAATGACTTTCTAATAGCCATCATATTTATAACGGACGTGAAAGGAGTAACGGTTTTATATACCGTTTGGTGATTTGGAAGTTAAAAAGGGAATAAGAACTTGGTTCAACAGGCGTAATTGTTGCAGGCAGTTTGGACACGGACAGCGCGGAGAAACCGGAGCGTACACATAGTACGTGAGGATTTCGAGCACTGCCCGGGGCCAAAATGACAAATGAAATAGCCTGGTGAACTTAGTTCAAGACGAAATCCTCCCCACACATGCAGGGAGGAAACAGAGGTGAATCAGATACCGACGCTAACCGTCTCCGGCAGTGTGCTGCCGCCATCAATCACATTCTGTGTACCGGTTAAATAGCTGGATTCATCCGATGCGAGGAAGGCCGCCAGTTCGCCGACTTCCAGCGGATCGGCGAGGCGACACAGCGGGATTGCTTTTGCCATTTCAGTCAGCACCGATTCTGGATCTTCCGGGTTCGACTGGCGGGCAATGCTTTCCGCCATTGGCGTGCGGACGTATCCCGGGCAGATGGCGTTAACGCGAATACCTGATTGCGTGTACTCCACCGCCAGCGATTTAGTCAGGCCAACAATCGCCACTTTCGTTAAGGCATACGCCGTTTCGCCAGGATCGGCCACCATATCACCAGTGACTGAAGACATCATCACAATGCGACCATCTTTGCGCGCAATCATCTCCGGCAGCACCGCCTTCGTGACGTTCCATACGCCTTTAATATTGATATCAATATGGAAATCGCGATCTTCATCGCTCATATCGAGGAAACTGCCCAGACGACAAACGCCTGCGTTATTCACTAGGATATCAATGCGCCCTTCTTTTTCCTTCGCGCGTTTGATAGCTGCGGCTACCGACGCCGGGTCACGCACATCGGCGACAACCGCCGTACAGCGATGACCACGACCACACAGTTCGTCCGCTAGCTTTTCGATCTCAGGGGAGATATCCAGCAAGATTAGGTTCGCGCCATGACGTGCAAAAGTTCTGGCAATTCCTTCGCCAATTCCCTGCAATGCGCCCGTAATCAGTGCTGTCTTGCCCGTGAGTTTACCCATTTTAATGCTCTCCTTGTTAATACAGAGCGTTACACTCCATTCCCTCTGAAAATACAGGATAAACAAAATATTGCTGCGGATCAGCCCACTAATTCAGGAAAATCTCAATCCAGTCGCTGCTTTATGCATCATTTCAGGCGTTGTGTTAGCTCACTGCTGCGCTGAATCATTTTCAATGACGCCACATCATTGAGTTGCACAAGACCAACAAACAGTAAATCGGTAACAGAATTTTGCGCCGTGCGGGTAGACATCGACGAGCTACGCCATTCGGTTTCACCGGAAACGGTATCGAGCGTGAAATGCGCCAGCCGCCGCAGCGGAGAGTCAGCCAGAGAAGTAATGGCAATCACCGTTGCCCCCTGCTTTCGTGCCGCTTCTGCGCACAAGACAATCTCTTTTTTACTGCCGCTGTAAGAGATAGCGATTTGTACATCGCCTTTTTTCAACGCCTGGGAAACGGTGGCTTGTACGTGCGTGTCGGCTTCGCAGGCCACGCGATAGCCAATTTTCATCAGTTTGAACGACAGATCGCGCCCCACCAGCGCCGATCCGCCCAGGCCCGTTATCTGGATAAACGGTGCTTTACTGATGACCTCAATGATTTTTTGCAGCCGCGCGTAGTCGAACAACGCACAGGTTTGCTCCAGCGCCAGCTCTTTTTCGCGATTCAGTTTGCGGGCAATCACTTCCAGCGAATCATCACTGGTAATCGAACTGTGCAGGTGCAGCGCCGTGGCATTCGTTTTCTCCCGGCTGGCACTGTATTCGCCAATTAACGCCATACGCAATTCAGTAAATCCTTGCGCGCCGAGCTTCTGGGCAAATTTCACAATGCTCGACTGGCTGATACCGAGCTGTTTCGCCATCTGCCGTGAAGAGACGGATTTCAGCTCGCTCACTCTGGCCCGCAGAAAGTCAGCAATTTTTTGCTCGTTCCCGGTAAATACACTTTCCGCATTGCGTATTTTCGTCAGGTACAACATCTTCCACTCTCCTGGGCTGGCAGCAAAAATTCCGCTTAAGTTCTTATGACGCTCTTCACACTCTGCGAGTGTAGACTCAATGATTCCTTTAAGTCTGTCAATTCGGGATATATGATTCCATACATCTGCAATTATTTGATCGTAAATAGTAAGGTCACCACCGATGCAACTAGAAAAGATGATTACTGAAGGCTCGAACACCGCCTCGGCTGAAATTGACCGCGTATCGACGCTGGAAATGTGCCGGATTATCAACGATGAAGATAAAACCGTACCGCTTGCCGTTGATCGCGTCCTGCCGGATATCGCCGCGGCGATCGATGTTATCCACGCCCAGGTCAGCGGCGGCGGTCGTCTGATTTATCTCGGTGCGGGAACATCCGGTCGTCTGGGGATTCTGGATGCCAGCGAATGTCCGCCCACCTACGGCGTGAAACCGGGTCTGGTGGTTGGTTTGATTGCTGGAGGCGAATATGCCATTCAGCACGCGGTGGAAGGCGCTGAAGATAGCCGGGAAGGTGGTGTTAACGATCTGAAAAATATTAATTTAACGGCACAGGATGTGGTGGTTGGCATTGCTGCCAGCGGTCGCACGCCGTATGTGATTGCCGGACTGGAATACGCACGCCAGCTCGGCTGCCGCACAGTGGGAATTTCCTGTAATCCGGGGAGCGCCGTTTCAACCACCGCTGAGTTTGCCATTACACCGATTGTAGGTGCCGAAGTTGTTACCGGTTCTTCGCGGATGAAAGCAGGTACAGCGCAGAAACTGGTGCTCAATATGCTTTCCACCGGGCTGATGATTAAATCCGGCAAAGTGTTCGGCAACCTGATGGTCGATGTGGTCGCCACCAACGAAAAACTGCATGTGCGCCAGGTCAATATCGTTAAAAACGCCACCGGATGTAATGCCGAACAAGCGGAAGCGGCGTTAATTGCCTGCGAGCGCAACTGTAAAACGGCCATTGTGATGGTGCTGAAAAATCTCGATGCCGCAGAAGCTAAAAAACGCCTGGATCAACACGGCGGCTTTATTCGTCAGGTTTTAGACAAGGAATAACCCATGGCCAAAGAGATCAGCAGTGAACTTCTGAACACCATTCTTACCCGTGTCGGCGGACCGGGAAATATCGCCAGTTGTGGTAACTGTATGACGCGCCTGCGTCTGGGTGTACATGACAGTTCACTGGTTGATCCCAATATCAAAACGCTGGAAGGCGTGAAGGGCGTCATTTTGACCAGCGACCAGGTGCAGGTCGTTTTTGGGCCTGGTAAAGCGCATCGTGCCGCAAAAGCGATGAGCGAGCTGCTGGGCGAGGCACCGGTACAGGATGCCGCAGAAATCGCCGCCCAGAACAAACGTCAGTTAAAAGCCAAACAAACCTCCGGCGTGCAACAATTTCTCGCCAAATTCGCCACCATCTTCACGCCGCTGATCCCCGGTTTTATTGCCGCCGGTCTGCTGCTGGGGATAGCGACGTTAATTGCCACGGTGATGCACGTTCCGGCAGATGCTCAGGGCACGCTACCCGACGCGCTGAATTTTATGAAGGTGTTCAGCAAAGGTTTGTTCACCTTCCTAGTGATTCTGGTGGGCTATAACGCCGCCCAGGCATGGCGGCACGGGCGTCAATGGCGCAATTATTGCCGCACTCTTTTTGCTCGGTTATAACCCCGCTGCAACCACCGGTTACTACGCCGGTTTTCACGATTTCTTTGGTCTGCCCATCGATCCGCGCGGCAATATTATCGGCGTGCTGATTGCCGCGTGGGCCTGCGCCCGCATTGAAGGCATGGTGCGCCGCTTTATGCCGGACGATCTCGACATGCTGCTGACCTCGTTAATCACCCTGCTGATCACCGCTACGCTTGCGTACCTGATCATTATGCCGCTGGGTGGCTGGTTATTCGAAGGTATGTCATGGCTGTTTATGCACCTGAACAGTAATCCGTTCGGTTGTGCGGTTTTAGCCGGGCTGTTCCTGATCGCCGTGGTATTTGGCGTGCATCAGGGCTTTATTCCTGTTTACCTCGCGTTAATGGACAGCCAGGGATTCAACAGCTTATTTCCCATCCTTTCAATGGCAGGCGCGGGCCAGGTGGGCGCGGCGCTGGCACTCTACTGGCGGGCGCAACCGCACAGTGCGCTACGCAGTCAGGTACGCGGGGCGATTATTCCCGGCCTGCTGGGCGTTGGTGAACCGCTGATTTACGGTGTCACCCTGCCCCGCATGAAGCCGTTTGTTACCGCCTGTTTAGGCGGCGCGGCGGGCGGTTTGTTTATCGGATTGATAGCCTGGTGGGGTCTGCCGATGGGCTTAAACAGCGCCTTTGGGCCGTCTGGTCTGGTGGCGCTGCCGCTGATGACTTCCGCACAAGGCATCCTTCCGGCAATGGCGGTTTATGCTGGCGGGATTCTGGTGGCATGGGTTTGCGGGTTTATTTTCACCACGCTCTTTGGCTGCCGTAACGTCAATCTGGACTGATATTATGAAACGGACAATGCTCTATCTTTCTCTGCTGGCTGTTAGTTGTAGCGTCAGCGCCGCAAAATACCCTGTTCTGACAGAAGGTAGTTGATCAAGTATATGCGGCGTTAAAGCAGTAATAAAAAGGCCAGTCAGTAATGTTACTGCCTGGCCTTTAATCAATGAATCAGAAACGCTTACAGCGCCATCAACTTGTCCAGCGACGGTGCGAAATAATAGCCGCCGGTTACCGGTTTGGTGAAACGCAACATCGCATCACGTTTGCCATCGGTATCGCCAAACATGCTCAGCAGTTGCTGCTCAATGTTATGCAGACGCGCGCAGTAGGCGCAGAAGTACAGACCGTGAGTGCCACTGGCGGTGCCGTACGGCAGGCTCTGGCGAACAATCTTCAGCCCTTTGCCATCTTCTTTCAGATCAACGCGGGTGAGGTGAGAGGTTTCCGGACGTTCGTCGCCGTCAATCTCTTCGTTGGCCTCTTTGGTGCGCCCGATCATCATATCCTGATCGTGAACGCTCATCCGGTTGAGCTGCTTCAGGTTGTGCTCCCAACGCTGCACAAACACATAGCTGCCGCCGGCATCCACGCCGTCTTTGATAACCGCCACTTCGCGGCGCGTCTCTTCACCCGCCGGGTTTTCTGTACCGTCAACAAAGCCGCTCAGGTCACGCTCTTCCACCCAACGGAAGCCGTGGATCTCTTCTTTCACTTCAATGCAGTCACCAAAGGCTTCCATCGCCGCCTGAGCGACAGAGAAGTTTACGTCGTGACGCAGAGAAAGAATGTGGATCAACACATCGAACTGGGTCGTCGGCGCAAGGCCTTTACCGTAGCCCGGAAAATCTTTCAGCTCTTCTGCCCCAACGCCGCCGCTCAGAGCGCGCCAGGTGTTGTTACCAAAGGCAACCACCGCACCAAGATGCGCGTCCGGGAATTTCGCTTCAAAAGTTGCCAGTTTGTCGGCAAATGTTTTACTGGCCGCACGCAGGGCGTCAACTTCCCCTTTCACGTTGGCTTCGATCCAAATCGCCGCGCGGCAATGTTCTGGCAAAATGCCACTCTGAACCTGAGACATTGTTCCTCCTGAAAATAAGAATGCCACGCAATCCGTGGCATTGTTGAGCGCTATTTTACGTGTTTTTTCGCGACGGCGGTTTGTTCAGACGCAAATTAACGCCGCCAGATAATTTTACTGACTTTCCAGTTTTTCAGGGTATCGTCCGAAGGCATTAACCCTTCAGGACCACGCCATTCCCCGCTGAACTGGTAGCTAATATGTTGACTGCCTTCGGCTTTACATTCGACGGCACGATTATCATCACCATCAGCTTTTTGGCAATTGCCAAATGCTTTGCTGTAAAGGTCGCTAAACGGTGTACCGATTTTAACACCGGTGTCAGCAGGAATATCGCTATCCAGCACGTCAATGCGACTGATCGTGCCTTGATCGCCGTTAATCACCATCGCCACGTTGTCGCCTTTCATCACTTCAAAAAAGCGCACCACGTTGCCGTTCGCGGTTTTCATTCCGCTGCGCAGGCGATAATCGCCATCAAGCGCATCAGCAATGGCTTGTTCTTGCAGTGGTGTGGACGCCGTTAATTCACCCACGCCCTGCTCGCTCACTTTGGTGGACGATCCAAACCAGTTCCACGGGTTAGCGGCAGACCAGTTAACTGACGACATCGTGGAACAGCCGGTCAGCATCAACGGCATAGCGCATAACATTAAACGCAGCGATTTCATGTCACTTCCTTTGGTTATTCAATAACGTTGCTTGGAGTGCAAATTCACCAAAAAGTGCCGTTATTCTTTTTCTTCATTAAAACAAGCGCGTAAACGTCGATTGGTCAGCAGCCAGATTAACGCCACAATATCCGCCACTACCAGCGCCAGACCGATACCGCTAACGGATTCACCGTTCAGCCACAGCCACGGTTGCCAGCAAAGTAAAACCACCTGCGCCAACAGCAACAGAAAATAGAGCACATGCCAGGTGCGAGGAAACGAAGCCCGCCGACTGCTCAACAAAAACGCCAGCACCGCCGGAATACCGGGAATCAGCCCCAGCCAGAAATTATCGTGATCGGGATAAAACAGATTTAGCAGCGCAGTACCCTGCTCGCGCGACGCACCGGCAATGACAAACAGCACCCAGGTTCGCGCCTGAAGCAATAGCACAAGCCAGAAGAGCAAGGGTAAACGCAGGCGTCCGTGCGCATCATAATGGACAGGATGGAACTCAGTACTCTTCATCTTCAATCAAACGCTTACCCAGACTCAGCACGTCGGCGTGTTCATATCCCAGGCGTTCATACATTCCGAGCACCATGTCGTTATCTTCCGGCACGTTGATCTGAATTTTCGGGCAGCCGCGAGCAATCAGCTTTTTCTCCAGCCGGTTAAGCAACGCATTGGCAATTCCACGCCCACGAAACTCTGGATGCACGCCAAGATAATAAGCAGACCCGCGATGCCCGTCATAACCGCCCATCACCGTTCCGACCACTTCACCGTTTACCTCAGCGACCAAAAACAAACTGACGTCATGGTTCATCTTACGCTCGATGTCCATTTCCGGATCGTTCCACGGACGCAGCAAGTCGCAACGCTCCCAAAGGGTGATGACCTCTTCGAAATCTTCCTGGCGAAATACGCGTATCTCCATGGTATTCGTTACCTTTTTGCGGGTTAAAAGGCTGATTATGGCGTGAACGGTCGAATTAGCCAATATCTG
This sequence comes from Shigella sp. SIG6, assembly GCF_053555815.1. NCBI lineage: Bacteria > Pseudomonadati > Pseudomonadota > Gammaproteobacteria > Enterobacterales > Enterobacteriaceae > Shigella > Shigella sp. SIG6. The sequence continues at coordinate 27,474 of NZ_JBQZXC010000003.1, forward strand.
ACGAAAATCGGTTGAAAAAGTGGCATAATGGGGAGTTGTCAACTATTGAAATGAAAAGTAAAACAATTCTCAACAGCAAACCGTCGTAACGGATTACGCGATACGATATAACATCTGGAACTTTATTATTACAACTCAGGCCGTATGAGCACTTTTAAACCACTAAAAACACTCACTTCGCGCCGCCAGGTGCTGAAAGCCGGTTTAGCTGCCCTGACGTTGTCAGGAATGTCGCAAGCCATTGCCAAAGACGAACCTTTAAAAACCAGCAACGGACACAGCAAGCCGAAAGCCAAAAAATCTGGCGGCAAACGTGTCGTTGTTCTCGATCCAGGCCACGGCGGAATTGATACCGGAGCGATCGGACGCAACGGTTCGAAAGAAAAACATGTGGTGCTGGCGATTGCTAAAAACGTCCGTTCCATTTTGCGTAATCATGGGATTGATGCGCGTTTAACGCGTTCTGGCGATACGTTTATCCCACTTTACGATCGCGTTGAAATCGCCCATAAACATGGCGCAGATCTGTTTATGTCAATTCATGCCGATGGCTTTACCAACCCGAAAGCTGCCGGTGCTTCGGTATTTGCCCTCTCTAACCGTGGGGCAAGTAGCGCAATGGCGAAATACCTGTCTGAACGCGAAAACCGCGCCGATGAAGTTGCCGGTAAAAAGGCGACTGACAAGGATCACCTATTGCAGCAAGTACTGTTTGATCTGGTGCAAACCGATACTATTAAAAACAGCCTGACGCTTGGCTCGCATATTCTGAAAAAGATTAAGCCGGTGCATAAACTGCACAGCCGCAACACCGAACAAGCCGCGTTTGTGGTGTTGAAATCGCCGTCGGTTCCTTCGGTGCTGGTGGAAACCTCGTTTATCACCAACCCGGAAGAAGAGCGGCTGTTAGGCACGGCGGCGTTTCGTCAGAAAATCGCCACAGCGATTGCTGAAGGCGTGATCAGTTATTTCCACTGGTTCGACAACCAGAAAGCACATTCGAAAAAGCGATAAGTTATGAAACCCGACGCACACCAGGTTAAACAGTTTCTGCTCAACCTTCAGGATACGATTTGTCAGCAGCTGACCGCCGTCGATGGCGCAGAATTTGTCGAAGATAGTTGGCAGCGCGAAGCTGGCGGCGGCGGGCGCAGTCGGGTGTTGCGTAATGGTGGTGTTTTCGAACAGGCGGGCGTCAACTTTTCTCACGTCCACGGTGAGGCGATGCCTGCTTCCGCCACCGCTCATCGCCCGGAACTTGCCGGGCGCAGTTTCGAGGCGATGGGCGTTTCACTGGTAGTGCATCCGCATAACCCGTATGTTCCCACCAGCCACGCGAATGTGCGTTTTTTTATTGCCGAAAAACCGGGTGCAGAGCCCGTTTGGTGGTTTGGCGGCGGCTTCGATTTAACCCCTTTCTATGGTTTTGAAGAAGACGCCATTCACTGGCACCGCACCGCCCGTGACCTGTGCCTGCCATTTGGTGAAGACGTTTATCCCCGTTACAAAAAGTGGTGCGACGATTACTTCTACCTCAAACATCGCAACGAACAGCGCGGCATTGGCGGGCTGTTCTTTGATGATCTGAACACGCCAGATTTCGACCACTGTTTTGCCTTTATGCAGGCGGTAGGCAAAGGCTACACCGACGCTTATTTACCAATTGTAGAGCGACGTAAAGCGATGGCCTACGGCGAGCGCGAGCGCAATTTTCAGCTCTACCGTCGCGGTCGTTATGTCGAGTTCAATCTGGTCTGGGATCGCGGCACGCTGTTTGGCCTGCAAACTGGCGGGCGCACCGAGTCGATCCTGATGTCAATGCCGCCACTGGTACGCTGGGAGTATGATTATCAGCCAAAAGATGGCAGCCCAGAAGCGGCGTTAAGTGAGTTTATTAAGGTCAGAGATTGGGTGTAACTCCCTCACCCCCATTCCCGCATCCGCTGATGCAACGTCAACGACGGCTTCTCGGCAAACAGCTGCTGGTAATCCGTGGCAAATTGCCCCAGATGCCAGAATCCCCACTGCATGGCGGCGTCTTTTACCGTTGTGCTTTGCGACCACGGGCTTATCAGTTCGCGGCGTACGGCGTTCAGGCGAATGCGTTTCAGCCACGCGTTTGGGCCAATGCCTAAAATAGCGTGAAACGCGTTTTGTAGCGTGCGGCGACTGACATGCAGTTGATTACACAAATCCAGCACCGTCACCGGTTCGGACATGTTTTCCAGCACATATTCACGGGCGCGGGAAAGCAACCGACGGTAACTCTGATGACTGATGCTTTCCGCCGTCACCATTGGTTGCGCTTCTTCCAGCATCGCCCCCATCGCCATTAGCAAATTATCCCCCAGCACTTTTCGCACTGCAGGCTGATGGAGATTTTCCGGGTTCTCGCAAAACGTCGCCAGCGCCTGTTGGACAAAGCCCCACAGCGCGGCTTTATGCTGCTCTTTCACTTCCAGCGCCGACTGGCTACGCAGCATATGTAATACCCGATCCGGATTGTGCAAAAAGTTAGCCTGACAGGTGATGACATCTTCAGACAGCACTACGCCCAGGATCGTATAATCGTCCGGCGTACTTAATTCAAACTCGGTTCCACCGGGGCGCGTCGCTATTTCTGCGCTTCCCAGACATTGCGAACCGATAAATCCCTGCTCACCGCGCGTCGCCGGAATGCCAAACCAGAACGAGTTCGGCCAGACCAGGCACGACTGACGCAGCGCCAGACCGGTGTATTCACGAAAAACCTGAATATCATCGAGTAGAATTTCCGTAAATTCACCATGAAACTTGCCCGGATGCAGCTGATCGTAAATCTGCTGCCAGGCGGTAATCGTCAAAGCATGTTCATAGACATCCGTTGTCTGTCGTTGATGAACATTATCCACTTCGACCTTCGGCGTGAGCTTCAGGTTTTCGGGTAAGGGTTCATGATAAAGATGGTGCAAATTGGCTGTACGGGTCTTTTTCATGATGTTAATGCCGGGTGTTGTAGGACACCCGGCACCTCCGACAGGTTAATGGGGCTTGAGACGATAACGACTACTGCGTTTACGTAACGTCCCGGCAGAAAAGAGCTGTTCGAGCGCATTTCTGGCTTTTTCCAGCGGCCAGCCAAAGTGGGCGGCCACTTCTCCTGCCGTCATTCCCTGACATACTGATGTTAACAGCGCCAACAACTCGTCAGCAGATTCCGCGACGATAACTGGCGCGTCGGGTTCCTTTACGGGTTGCTTCGGCTGGCGGTTAAAGCCAGTAACCAGCCACTGGGTGTCATCGTCTGGCCGACCGATCTCCTTACGGCTGATGACACGCCCGGTACGCATCGCGGCAGCACAACCTGCGTCCAGCGCCGCACGACACGCCGCCAGATCGCCTTCCACCACCAGCGTTAAGCGACCAGGGTCAAGCACTTCGTGACTGAGCAGACGAACGTTAGCTGCTTTGAGCATGGCATCCGCTGCATCTATCGCGGCGACCATGCCGTCCACTTCCAGCAATCCCAGTGCATTGATCATCGGCAACCTCCGTTACGCACGCTGGATTGGATTACGCGCGATTTCCAGCACTGCATCGGTAAAGGCGTTACAGGCTGCTTTACACGCGGCCTGGCTACCGGTTAAAAATGCTGCCGAGTAGTTGGTTTCAGACGGTGGCGGGACGTAGGTCACCAGCTGTACGTCGGCAGATTTCAACGCGGCATCAATGCCGTAGGTCGCTTCCAGCGGCGGTGCCACCAGATACGCCATCGGATCGCCAAGCGTGATCCCGGCGGTTGATGAAAGATAAGAACCGGTACGCGAAACCACATGCGCCAGGAAGGCGGTGTTTTCTGCGTCATTGGCCCACTGGAAAGCTGCGCCATTTTCAATATGTGCAACCATCGCATCCAGACCGGCACGCACTTCCGCCGGGTTTGGCCCACCAAGCATAATCAGCACTTCACCGGCAGTCGGTGACGGGCCGTGTGCCGCTCCCGCATACAGCGAGCGACCATATACCACTTCGACCATCGCTTGTTTGGTCGCTTCGTCAGCCGCAATGTAGGTTACGTCGTCAGAATCGGCAGAAATCAGCCCGAGGCTACGAATATGCGGCGGCAATTTTAGTTCACGCGCAAATTCAGCGTTAACGGAGGCAATCACCCGCATGGCGGTTACCGACGGTCGAATCAAATCTAAAGCTGGCATGATGCCTCCTTATCGGGTCATGTTGATGCCGGATGCTTTCTGCTCCAGCATACGTTTCGCCAAATCCACAATGACGGCTGCGGCTTCAACCGGCGGCGTGCCGCCCTGGTGAATGTTAGAGATACAGGTGCGATCGGCCTCAACGGTGGTCGCCATACGCGGCGAGTAAACGGCGTAGCAGGAGAGGCTTTCTGACTGCCCTAACCCCGGACGTTCCCCCACCAGCAGGATCACCACTTTCGCGCCGAGGATCTCACCGATCTGATCTTCAATCTTCACGCGACCATAACGAACAAAGAATGGCGTGCCGACTTTCAGCCCGGCCTGTTTCAGGCCCGCCATCAGCGGCGGCAGGATCTCTTCGTAGTTGACGGTGATGGCATCAGTTGACAGGCCATCAGAAATAACGACCTGTACGTCCGGATTAGCAACACACTGTGCTTTCAGCGCTTCAACAGCTTCTGCACACAGGCGGCGGCCCATATCCGGGCGAGTCAGGTAGAGATTTTTGTCGCTAATTTCAGAGCGTACTTCCAGCAAGCCCTGCGCTTTCACCCACTCTTCCGGCACTTCTTTCAGTACGGCATCTTTCGAACGAGAGTGATCGGCCAAGAAACGCAGCAGCGCCTGAGTACGTGGACGCGGACCGGCACGACCGGTACAAACGCGGGCCACGGTGCTGCGGTGCAGTTCTGTTAATACGTCTGCGCGATGCGGGTTTTCAACACCAATCCACGCTTTTGCTTCAGCGGAACCTAAATCCAGCGCACAGCTTTCCGAGGTCACCGGTGCCGCACAGTTGGTGGTGGCGCACTTTGCTTCTGACGGCGCGGGGGCCGCTTGTCCCATTGACGCCATCACGCTGCGTACAATTTCTTCAATCTGTTTTTGATCCATGATGTGTTATCTCCGCGTCATCAGAAGAACAGTGACGGATCGCCCGCCCGTTTGGTCAGGCGACCGTTTGCCATAATGCCCATGCTTTCCAGCCAGCGTTCAAACTCTGGTGACGGGCGCAGGTTGAGTAACTGACGCACAGTGGCGGTATCGTGGAATGCGGTGGTCTGGTAGTTGAGCATGATGTCATCACCCAGCGGCATCCCCATGATGTAGTTGCAGCCTGCGGTGGCGAGCAGGATCATCAGGTTTTCGTTGAGGTTCTGGTCAGAGTCAGCGTGGTTGGTGTAGCAGCAGTCACAGCCCATAGAGATGCCGCTCAGCTTGCCCATAAAGTGATCTTCTAAGCCAGCACGGATAATCTGGCGGTCGTTGTAGAGATACTCCGGCCCAATAAAGCCGACCACGGTGTTGACGATAAACGGATCGTAATGACGCGCCAGCCCATAGTTACGTGCTTCCATCGTCACCTGGTCAGCGCCGAAGTTAGCGCCAGCGGATAGCGCAGAGCCTTGTCCGGTTTCGAAGTAGAGGCAGTTTTCCCCGGCGATACGATTGAACTCTGCGCCCACTGCGCGCGCTTCGTCGAGCATCGCCAGTTCCACGCCAAACTCTTTCAGCCCTTTTTCGCTGCCACAGATACTCTGGAAAATCAGTCCGCCAGGCGCGCCGCGACGAATCGCTTCGATCTGGGTGGTGACGTGCGCCAGTACGCAGCCCTGAGTTGGGATGTTGAATTTGTCGATCACGCCATAAATGGTATCCAGCACGCGGCTTAAGTTTTCCACGTCGTCAGTTACCGGGTTAACGCCGATCACCGCATCGCCCACCCCGAAGGAAAGCCCTTCATAGATTTGCGCAGCGATACTTTGCACGTCGTCACGGGTATCGTTCGGCTGCAAACGGGCGCTAAAGGTGCCCGGAATACCGATGGTGGTATTGGCCTTTTTGATTACCGGCATTTTCTTCGCGCCGTAGATCAGGTCCGCGTTGGAGCAAATCTTCGCTACCGCCGCGACCACTTCCGAGGTCAGCCCTTTGCGGGTAAAGGCAATGTCGTCCACGCTGGTTTCATCGCTCAGCACATACTCACGCAGTTCGCTGATGCTCCAGTTTTTAATCTGGTTGTAGGCCGTTTCGTTAACGTCGTCCTGAATCAGCCGCGTCACGCAGTCATCTTCATAGGCAATCACCGGATTATTGCGGATGTCCGCTACGGTCATTTCCGACAACACCTGCTTTGCCGCCACGCGCTCCTGTGAGCTTGCCGCTGCAACGCCCGCCAGCACATCCCCCGAACGCAGTTCGTTGGCTTTAGCCAGCACCTCTTTTACATCCTTAAACTGATATACATTGCCGAACAATGTGGTCTTTAGTTTCATAAGTCGTTCCCTCAGGAAGGAAATGCGAGTGATTTCACCGTCACCGGCACAACCGATCCGCCAAAAAGAGGCGTACCAATGTCGATATAGTCCCCCGCGCGGACAATCACTTCGTCAATGACTGCCAACGGGAGTTGTTGTAGCTGTGGGCGCAACAACATGCCCAGAGCTTTACCAAAGTCCTGCCCGGCCACCACCAGCAGGGGATGCGGATTCGGAAAACGCGCGACGAAATCGACCAGCGCGTTGATGACCGTCAGTACCGCGGCGTAACGCACAGGCAGCGAGGCGGGAAGCGCCAGCACGTACACGTCAGTTTTGGGATCAAGATCCAGCTGAAGCAGCGCCTGTTGCCAGGCACTCACCAGATCCGTTTCATCAATCGGGATCGCCACCGGCAAATTGCGCAGCGGCAGTTGTACGCCCTCCAGCCAGATTGTGCTGCCAGAGAGCGAAAGGGTATGTGCACCCGCGCCAATCACCGTGGCGCGTACGGTTTGCGCCGGAAACTGCACATTCATCTCACGCAGGCGCGGATGGTCATGCAGCGCCGTTGCCAGAAGTGGGCCAATATCGGCAAAACAGAACGGGTCGGCGGGCTGGTGGCGATAACATTCGCCCACGCCTCCAGAAAGCGTAATGATTTCGGGCGTAACACCTGCGGGCAGCAAACCGGTTTGCATCAATGCCTGCGCGAGCGGCGAAAGCGTTCCGTCAATCACTTCGACAATCAGCGCCGCCATCCGCCGGGTAACCTGCACCAGCTGCGCGCCGGTCAGCGAACGGGCGTCAGTGCCTGCACCGAAGCACTCATCCACAATCATCTGCCCCGGTTTATGAGCGTAAACCACGCGCCCCTGGCTGTCGGTTTCCAGCAGGCGACCACCGACGTTGAGACAGGCAGTGCCGCTGATTTTTCCGGCATCGAACAGGGCGTAGTTCGCGGTGCCACCGCCGATATCGATATTCAGTACCCGACACAGCCGTTGTTCAGAAAGGGTTTGCGCCCCGGCTCCGTGACCGGCGATCACGGATTCGAGGTGCGGCCCGGCGCTGGCGACGACAAAATCGCCCAGCGACTGTTTTTCCTTCATCACTTTTTCCATCAGCTGTGCGACCAGGCTTTCGGTAAACTGGCCTTCCGGCAGCTGGGCAATGATGGTTTCGCGGATGCGCTGGCTTTCGGTTTTGTCGGCTGGCACGCTGGCGGGCACGGACGCCGTTACCGGGATCGATTCATCACATTCGGTGATGGTAAAACCCAGTAGATCCGCCACTTCACGGGCTTCCGGGGTAATAATGCTGGCGCGCAGAACCACGGACATTGCCTGTTCGCCGCGCGCGTGTGCTTCACGAATATCATTCGCTGTGATGAGTTTTTTCACCTGCTTCCTCCTGTTTGGTGAGAGATGCCAGATAATCCACCAGTTGCTGCACGCTTTGCGGGTCGTGGCTGTTTAGCTCGAAAATCGGCTCTTCGAAACCCGTCTCAAGCAATAACTTTCGCGTTGCGGCGACGTCAGCATCTGGCATGTCCGTTTTACTGATGACGGCGATTTGCCGTTTGCTGACGCCAATATCCAGCAACCCGGCAGGCAACCGACTTTCCGGGTCATTTGCGCCATGGACATAGATCAGCATGTCTACATCCTGTAGCGTGGTAATTAAGGCGTGATACCAGCGGGGATGGCTAAAATATTCACCCGGCGTATCAATATCGCCCTTATCATTAAATTCCACGGTCTGTGTTTTTCTGGCGAGGATATAATTCCCCTGCAACGCATTAAATAACGTTGTTTTTCCTGCCCCGACGCTACCCACAAACGCAATTCGTTTCATGAATGCCTCGTATTAACTTTTGGTCATTTCACAAAGCGTATAATTTAATAAGCGACCTAAACCGCTGACGGTTTGTGATAACGCTTCTTCTACTGCGCCCACCGAGCCATAAATCACCAATGCACCGCTGAAGCGGTCGAGAAAACCGATATGCACATCAGCGGCTTTCAGCGCTAAATCACCGGCGATCATCGCCGTTTCGCCGGGAGTTAGCGTCATAATGCCAATTGCGCCCGCATCCGGAACGCCGATTTTCTTCGCCAGTTCCTCACCGGGATGCGCGATGAGATGCGCCAGTGTGACCTGTTTGCCGGGCACAAATTCCTGAATGATGCGTTCTTTATCCATGAGTCGCCGCCTGTGAAAAACTTTCGTGTATCGTGACAATTTTTCGTCAGAGTAAATAACAAAATTCGGCAAGCGCGTTTAAAAGGTGAGGTAGATCACTAAGAATGGAGAGATATTTACTGTTATGAATAAACTTTCATATGCGACGCATGAATATAAATAAAATAATATCGAGATATTTTATATACTGATTTTTTTATTATTCGCAAACTCAGTAATAAGCTTTGCTAATATATTTCAGGAAAACCGCTTACCCTGAATATTCAGGGTAAGCGTGAGAGTTAAGAATGAATTACAGCGGTTGGGTTTGCGCTTCAACCACGGCCAGCGCCACCATATTGACGATACGACGCACCGATGCGATCGGCGTTAACACGTGAACCGGTTTCGCCACGCCCATCAGCACCGGACCGACAGTCACACCTTCCGAGCTGGAAACGCGCAGTAAGTTGTAACTAATGCGGGCAGCTTCCATGTTCGGCATCACCAGAATATTGGCAGAACCTTTCAAAGGGCTGTCCGGCATACGGTCGTTGCGAATCGCTTCCACCAGCGCTGCATCGCCGTGCATTTCACCATCAATCATCAGATCTGGCGCACGATCCCTGACCAGTTCCAGCGCCTGACGCATTTTGCTCGACGACGGGCAGTCAGAAGAACCAAAGTTGGAGTGCGACAACAGAGCAACGCGCGGCTCAATACCAAAACGACGGACAGTTTCTGCCGCCATCAAGGTGATCTCCGCCAGCTCTTCTGCGTCTGGTTCGTCATTGACGTAGGTATCGGCAATAAAGGTGTTACCACTCGGCAGCAGCAGCGCGTTCATTGCACCTGCGGTGTGAACGCCATCGCGATAACCAAAGACATTTTTCACCACGCTAAAATGTTCATGATAATCGCCCACCGTACCGCAGATCATTGCATCGGCTTCCCCACGCTGAACCATGATCGCGCCGATCACTGTCGGGTTACTGATCAGCGCACGCTGCGCCTGTTCCTGAGTGACACCGCGACGCTTCATGATCTGGAAGTATTCGGTCCAGTACTCTTTAAAGCGCGGATCGGATTCGTTATTGACGATTTCAAAATCAACGCCCGCTTTGATCTGCAAGCCCAGTTTCTGAATGCGCATTTCGATCACGTTCGGACGACCGATAAGGATCGGTTTCGCCAGTCCCAGCGTTACCAGTTCCTGAGTCGCATGCAGAACGCGCGCCTCTTCCCCTTCCGGCAGAACTACGCGCTTCGGCGCTTTGCGAGCCTGGGAGAAAATCGGCTTCATAAACAGGTTGGTTTTGTAAACGAACTCAGTCAGCTTGTCGATGTAGACATCGAAATCAGCAATCGGACGCGTCGCCACGCCCGACTCCATCGCCGCTTTTGCGACCGCAGGAGCGATCTTAACGATCAAGCGCGGATCAAACGGTTTTGGAATGATGTATTCCGGACCAAAGCTCAGATCCTGAACGCCATACGCTGAAGCCACCACTTCACTCTGTTCTGCATGGGCCAGTTCTGCAATCGCGCGTACCGCCGCCAGTTTCATCTCTTCGTTGATGGCGGTTGCGCCAACGTCCAGCGCGCCACGGAAGATGAACGGGAAGCAAAGAACGTTGTTCACCTGGTTCGGGTAGTCGGAACGGCCGGTACAGATGATGGCATCCGGACGCACTTCTTTCGCCAGCGGCGGCAGAATTTCCGGTTCCGGGTTCGCCAGCGCCAGGATCATTGGTGCCCGAGCCATTTTCTTCACCATTTCCTGGGTCAGCACTTTCGGGCCGGAACAGCCCAGGAAAATATCCGCACCTTCAATCACATCATCGAGGGTATGTTTGCCGTCATCCACCACCGCATATGCGGCTTTGGTTTCCGCCATATTTGGCTCACGGCCCTGATAGATAACGCCTTTTGAATCGCAAACCACGATGTTATGTTTTTGCAGCCCCAGCGCTACCAGCAGGTTCATACAGGCGATTGCTGCGGCACCCGCGCCGGAAACCACCATCCGCACGTCGGAGATGTTTTTCTCCACCACGCGCAAGCCGTTGAGGATGGCGGCAGTGCTGATGATTGCCGTGCCGTGCTGATCGTCGTGGAATACCGGAATATTCATCCGCTCGCGCAGTTTCTGTTCAATATAGAAACATTCTGGCGCTTTAATGTCTTCGAGGTTGATGCCGCCGAAGGTCGGTTCGAGCGCGGCGACAACTTCAATAAATTTGTCCGGGTCGAGTTCATCAACTTCAATGTCAAATACATCAATCCCAGCGAATTTCTTAAATAGAACGCCCTTGCCTTCCATCACCGGTTTGCCTGCCAGCGCGCCAATGTTGCCTAACCCCAGCACCGCCGTACCGTTAGAGATCACCGCAACCAGGTTACCGCGCGCGGTATATTTGTAGGCTTTTAGCGGGTCTTTTTCGATTTCAAGACAAGGTGCGGCAACGCCTGGTGAGTAGGCCAGCGCCAGATCGCGCTGCGTTGCCAGAGGCTTGGTTGGAGAAACCTGGATTTTCCCTGGAACTGGAAATTCATGGAAATCAAGTGCACTTTGTTTTAACTGGTCATCCATTTGGTTGTTCCTTTCACGTAACGTTCACAAATAAAGTGTGTGGGCAACAGCCCCTGCCCACAACGTGGCGCACATTATTACCCTGCCGGAGTCTACAGACTTTGAGCAAGTCCAAACTCTCACCATTAATATAATGTTTTGGTAATAATCCTATAACACTGATGTTACCTGCTTAATCCAGCAATACCATGCCTGTCTGCTATGCTTTTTTGATGCGTTTAGCGAAATTTCTCAGAAGTGTGAATTAACGCACTCATCTAACACTTTACTTTTCAAGGAGTATTTCCTATGAACGAGTTAGACGGCATCAAACAGTTCACCACTGTCGTGGCAGACAGCGGCGATATTGAGTCCATTCGCCATTATCATCCCCAGGATGCCACCACCAATCCTTCGCTGTTACTCAAGGCTGCCGGATTATCACAATATGAGCATTTAATAGACGATGCTATCGCCTGGGGTAAAAAAAATGGCAAGACCCAGGAACAACAGGTGGTCGCAGCGTGTGACAAACTGGCGGTCAATTTCGGTGCTGAAATTCTCAAAATCGTACCCGGTTGCGTGTCAACAGAAGTTGATGCACGCCTCTCTTTTGATAAAGAAAAGAGTATTGAGAAGGCGCGCCATCTGGTGGACTTGTATCAGCAACAAGGCGTTGAGAAATCACGCATTTTGATCAAACTGGCTTCGACCTGGGAAGGAATTCGCGCGGCCGAAGAGCTGGAAAAAGAAGGTATTAACTGCAACCTGACGCTGCTGTTTTCTTTTGCCCAGGCGCGGGCCTGTGCGGAAGCAGGCGTTTTTCTGATTTCGCCGTTTGTAGGGCGTATTTATGACTGGTATCAGGCACGCAAGCCGATGGACCCGTATGTGGTGGAAGAAGATCCGGGAGTTAAATCGGTGCGCAATATCTACGACTACTATAAGCAACACCACTATGAAACCATTGTGATGGGCGCGAGCTTCCGTCGCACCGAACAAATCCTCGCCTTAACCGGCTGCGATCGACTGACTATCGCACCGAATTTGCTGAAGGAGCTGCAGGAAAAAGTTTCTCCAGTGGTACGTAAATTAATCCCGCCTTCTCAGACGTTCCCACGCCCAGCACCCATGAGCGAAGCGGAGTTCCGTTGGGAGCACAATCAGGATGCGATGGCGGTAGAAAAACTGTCTGAAGGCATTCGTCTGTTCGCTGTTGATCAACGCAAACTGGAAGATCTTCTTACCGCCAAACTATAAACCAGCCACGGAGTGTTATATGTCCCGAAAAGACCTTGCCAATGCGATTCGCGCACTCAGTATGGATGCGGTACAAAAAGCCAATTCTGGTCATCCCGGCGCGCCGATGGGCATGGCTGATATTGCCGAAGTGCTGTGGAACGATTTTCTTAAACATAATCCTACCGACCCAACCTGGTATGATCGCGACCGCTTTATTCTTTCCAACGGTCACGCGTCGATGCTGCTCTACAGTTTGCTACATCTGACCGGTTACGACCTGCCGCTGGAAGAACTGAAGAACTTCCGTCAGTTGCATTCGAAAACCCCAGGCCACCCGGAGATTGGCTATACGCCAGGCGTTGAAACCACCACCGGCCCGCTTGGACAAGGTTTGGCGAACGCCGTCGGGCTGGCGATAGCAGAGCGTACACTGGCGGCGCAGTTTAACCAGCCAGACCATGAGATCGTCGATCACTTCACCTATGTGTTTATGGGCGACGGCTGCCTGATGGAAGGTATTTCCCACGAAGTCTGTTCGCTGGCAGGCACGCTGGGACTAGGCAAGCTGATTGGTTTTTACGATCACAACGGTATTTCCATCGACGGTGAAACAGAAGGCTGGTTTACCGACGATACGGCAAAACGTTTTGAAGCCTATCACTGGCATGTGATCCATGAAATCGACGGTCACGATCCGCAGGCGGTGAAGGAAGCGATCCTTGAAGCGCAAAGCGTGAAAGATAAGCCGTCGCTGATTATCTGCCGTTCGGTGATTGGCTTTGGTTCGCCGAATAAAGCAGGTAAGGAAGAGGCGCACGGCGCACCACTGGGGGAAGAAGAAGTGGCGCTGGCACGGCAAAAACTGGGCTGGCACCATCCGCCATTTGAGATCCCTAAAGAGATTTATCACGCCTGGGATGCCCGTGAAAAAGGCGAAAAAGCGCAGCAGAGCTGGAATGAGAAGTTTGCCGCCTATAAAAAGGCTCATCCGCAACTGGCAGAAGAGTTTACCCGACGGATGAGCGGTGGTTTACCGAAGGACTGGGAGAAAACGACTCAGAAATATATCAATGAGTTACAGGCAAATCCGGCGAAAATCGCTACCCGTAAGGCTTCGCAAAATACGCTTAACGCTTACGGGCCGATGCTGCCTGAGTTGCTCGGCGGTTCGGCGGATCTGGCTCCCAGCAACCTGACCATCTGGAAAGGTTCTGTTTCGCTGAAGGAAGATCCGGCGGGCAACTACATTCACTACGGGGTGCGTGAATTTGGCATGACCGCTATCGCCAACGGCATCGCGCACCACGGCGGCTTTGTGCCGTATACCGCGACGTTCCTGATGTTTGTTGAATACGCCCGTAACGCCGCGCGGATGGCGGCACTGATGAAAGCGCGGCAGATTATGGTTTATACCCACGACTCAATTGGCCTGGGCGAAGATGGTCCGACGCACCAGGCTGTTGAGCAACTGGCCAGCCTGCGCTTAACGCCAAATTTCAGCACCTGGCGACCGTGCGATCAGGTGGAAGCGGCGGTGGGCTGGAAGCTGGCGGTTGAGCGCCACAACGGACCGACGGCACTGATCCTCTCAAGGCAGAATCTGGCCCAGGTGGAACGTACGCCGGATCAGGTTAAAGAGATTGCTCGTGGCGGTTATGTGCTGAAAGACAGCGGCGGTAAGCCAGATATTATTCTGATTGCCACCGGTTCAGAGATGGAAATTACCCTGCAAACGGCAGAGAAATTAGCAGGAGAAGGTCGCAATGTACGCGTAGTTTCCCTGCCCTCGACCGATATTTTCGACGCCCAGGATGAGGAATATCGGGAGTCGGTGTTGCCTTCTAACGTTGCGGCTCGCGTGGCGGTGGAAGCAGGTATTGCCGATTACTGGTACAAGTATGTTGGTCTGAAAGGGGCAATTGTCGGGATGACGGGTTACGGGGAATCTGCTCCGGCGGATAAGCTGTTCCCGTTCTTTGGCTTTACCGCCGAGAATATTGTGGCAAAAGCGCATAAGGTGCTGGGAGTGAAAGGTGCCTGATGGTGATCGCCGGATGCTGTATGTTCCCCTCACCCTAACCCTCTCCCCAAAAGGGCGAGGGGACGGTCCGTGCGCTTTTTAGGGCCGCATCTGCGATTTTGTTTAACGGGTGATCCACAACGTGGGCCTGGCGTCTGGCCCATGCCAGTTATCGCAGGTGGGTTCTGCGGCGTAACGCACCAGGCGAAAACGCTGACCGTCAAAGCGCCAGCGCGCCTGAATGCCACAATCGCTTAATCCGCGCCCTTTCGCTAAGGTCACCAGTTCACGCGATTTCTCATCAAATGTTGCGTTCATCAGTTCCAGTTCATTCGTCTCCTGACCGTTGTTGAACGGCAAACGCAACCGAACCGGGCGCGAGGCTAGCGGCTTTTTACGCGAAACAATCCATGCCAAATCAATGGTGTTATAGGCCCCTGCCTCACCGCTAATCATCATCAGTGCTTTATCATCGGTCAGCGCAGTGACATTCACCTCACGACGTAACGGATCAAGCGAGCAGCGCAGACCATTCATCCGCCAGTTTCCATAATCCAGCAAATCGTTACGTTCTTCGAGTGAGAGTGGCGTCGGCGTTGGGTTAACCACCGCGACCTCTTTCAGCGCAGGCGCGGGCGGTACGCTGAGAGGCGGTTCGTCCCCTTTCTTGATCCACGCGGTTTCACTGCCAACGCGCTTTTGCTGAGCATCAATAAACAACAACGCCGCTTTTAAGCCGCTCAGAGAAATGGTCTGATTGCCGTCGCGTAAGGTGATCGCCTTCCCTTCCTGAATTATCTGCAAAAACGCGGTGATGGTTGCCGTATCATCGGTTACTAATAACCATGGTGAAATCCGCCACTTGTCACCACTTAATGCCAACGGCTCACCATCTAATAGCAGCCGTGGCGCTATCTCCCCTTCAGACGCATCCGGCGACTTCAACCCACCGCGCTCAATACGTAAAACGGCATCGGTATGCGCCCCAGCGCTGCGGCTCAGGGTCATCACCAGTCCATTATGATCGCCCGTATTGCGCGCCACACAAAAATTTTGATTATTACAGGTGACCTGCCAGTCGGAAAACGCCCGTTGCGCTGGTGCCGCCCACACAAAAGACGTCGGCAACAAAGCGAAAAAAAAGAGAAGGAAAATGCGATAGCGCATGGACGGTACGACCCCAGAAGTTCAAACAAACAGCACAAGTCGTATCTTCGTTGCGCAGGTAGCGCGGCTCAATCGGATTTGTCGGATTGAGCCAATAATAAACAACGAAATATTATTGCTATTTTTCAGTCCATTAAATGTGACATTTGCAAATAGTTAAGCAATAACACCGTCTTACCGTCACGTATCTCGCCGGTTTTGATCATCTCCAGCGCCTGGCTGAACGGCAGCTCGAGCACTTCAATATCTTCATCTTCAACACCGCCACCGGCGTTAGCGCGCTGATTGTCACTGTATTCGGCGATAAAAAAGTGGATTAGCTCAGTCACACCGCCAGGCGACATATACAGTTCAAATAATTTGCGCACTTCGCCCACTTCATAGCCCGTCTCTTCAATCGCTTCTTTACGAATGCACACTTCCGGTTCATCGTTATCCAGCAGCCCGGCGCAGGTTTCAATCAGCTGCCCGCTTTCATTGCCATTAACCCAGGTAGCGACACGGAACTGACGAATCAGAACCACGCTCTTTTTCTTCGCGTTGTACAGGAGGATCGTCGCACCATTACCGCGATCGTAAACTTCACGTTTATGGCGGATAACTTCGCCATCTTTGCGCGTGAGATCGTAAGTAATGTTGTGCAGGGTGAAATAGTTATCGGAGAGAATTTTGTCTTTAATGAGGGTGATTTGTTGCGTCATACCGACTCCACAGCGCGAAATGAACAATTATATTACGCTGTGAAGCCGGGTTTGTCTGCGCAGGCTATCAGTGAGATTTGACTGATTTTACCCCCAGCCAGTCAATAATCCCCTGTGCCGCATGACGTCCTTCTGCCATTGCGGTAACCACCAGATCCGCACCACGCACGGCGTCGCCACCGGCGAAGATTTTCGGATTGGTGGTCTGGTAACTGTACTGGCTTTCCACATCCGCGATGATGCGGCCCCATTTGTCTACCGTTACACCGTGCGACTCCAGCCACGGCATCCCGTGTGGATTGAAGCCAAACGCCATAATCACCGCATCGGCTGGCATGACAAATTCACTGCCCTCAATCGGTACAGGTCGCCGACGCCCCTGGGCATCCGGCTCGCCAAGACGCGTGCGCAGGAAACGAATTCCGCAAACGTGACCTTGCTCATTCAGCTCAAGCGCCACCGGCTGGACGTTAAATTCGAAGTTGGCCCCCTCTTCGCGGGCGTTCTTCACCTCTTTCTTCGAGCCTGGCATGTTAGCTTCATCACGACGATAAGCGCAGGTGACGTTACTCGCGCCGTGGCGCAGCGCAGTACGCACACAGTCCATCGCGGTGTCGCCGCCGCCCAGTACCACGACGTTAAGTCCGGCGGTATTGATAAACGGCTCTTCCGGTAGCTCTTCGAGCCCCATCACCTGTTTAGTGTTGGCAATGAGGAACGGCAGCGCGTCATAAACGCCCGGCGCATCTTCATTGGGTAAACCCGCTTTCATGGAACGGTAAGTGCCTACGCCAACGAAGACCGCGTCGTATTGTTCCAAAAGCGAATCCAAAGAGACATCTTTACCCACTTCACAATTGAGTTCGAAGTGAATCCCCATCGCGCTGAAGATTTCCCGACGGCGTGCCTGCAGGGATTTATCCAGTTTGAAAGAAGGAATGCCGAAAGTGAGCAAGCCACCGATTTCTGGATGGCGATCGTACACCGTCACCGCCACGCCATTGCGGGTCAGAACATCCGCACAGGCCAGCCCTGCCGGACCTGCCCCGATAATCGCCACCCGCTTGTCCACTTTGGTGACATGACTTAAGTCAGGACGCCAACCTTTCGCCAACGCCTGATCTGAAATATAGCGTTCAATGTTGCCGATAGTTACCGCGCCGTGCTCATCGCGAATAGTACAGGCACCTTCACACAAACGGTCTTGCGGACAAACGCGTCCGGTAATTTCCGGCAGGGTGTTGGTCTGGTGAGAAAGCTCGACGGCGGCGTCGATGTTTCCGGCTTTCACCAGTTCAATCCACTGCGGAATATGGTTATGCAGCGGGCAGGTCCATTCACAAACGCTGTGCTCGCCGAACTTAAGGCAGCGCGAGGCTTCCCGTTGTGCCTGGTCGGCGCGAAATGGCAGATAAATTTCATCAAAACCGGTTTTGCGCGCTTCAATCGCCAGTTTATCCGGCTCGCCACGCGCGGGCGTTGCCTGCATTTGTTCGACTTTACTCATTACCGGCATTTCTTGTGCAGCGGTACTGGCATGCCACGGTTGATGCTCCTGACGTGCGGTGCGCAAGCGGCGGGATTTCGCCATGCCGGAGAGTGCGACGTCAGTGACCAGTTGCAGCGCGTCCGCCGGGCAATTCTCGACACAGGCAGGACCGTTTTCGCGCCCTGCACAAAGGTCGCATTTATGCGCCGTGGCTTTTACTTTTCCTGCCGCGACGGGTGTCAGGACGATTTGCATCGTACCAAACGGACAGGCCACCACGCAGGATTTACAGCCAATACACTTTTGCTGATTGACCTGAATGCTGTCATCAACGTGGCTGATTGCGCCATTAGGGCAGCTACGGGCGCAGGGCGCATCTTCACAATGGTGACAGGTCACTGCACTACGTTGCTGCTGATGTTTGATAACCGTAATTCGGGGATGAAAATGGTGTTGGCTCAGGACATGTTGCTCATCATTGTGAGCCATGACACAGGCGATTTCACAAGCATGACAACCCAGACATTGCTGACTGTTGGCCATAATAAAACGATTCATAACGACCTTCTTTTTTGGTTGTAAAAACCTTATTCTTTATATGAGTTTTGTTATTACCCGACTTACAGGGGAACCGGCAATGTTCATGTGCCCAGAATAAGTAACTATTTCGCTATAAACTGTGGCAGATCAAATAATCCCATCACTGACTAAATTGCGTTTCAGCGAACTGGAACATTAATGATTTTTTGTGGAGAAGACGCGTGTGATTGTTAAACGACCCGTCTCGGCCAGTCTGGCCCGGGCCTTTTTTTACATTGTGCTGCTGTCGATTCTTTCCACGGGTATCGCTCTGCTAACTCTGGCGAGCAGTTTGCGCGACGCTGAGGCTATCAATATTGCCGGATCGCTGCGTATGCAGAGTTACCGCCTGGGCTACGACTTGCAAAGTGGCAGTCCACAACTCAATGCACATCGCCAGTTGTTTCAGCAGGCACTGCATTCACCGGTATTAACCAACCTCAACGTCTGGTATGTGCCAGAAGCAGTAAAAACTCGCTATGCGCATCTGAATGCCAACTGGCTGGAGATGAATAATCGGCTCAGCAAGGGCGATTTGCCGTGGTATCAGGCCAATATTAATAATTATGTTAATCAGATAGACCTGTTCGTGCTGGCTTTACAGCACTACGCTGAACGCAAAATGCTGCTGGTGGTGGCGATTTCCCTGGCTGGCGGTATCGGTATTTTCACGCTGGTCTTTTTTACTTTGCGCCGCATACGCCATCAGGTGGTTGCCCCGCTGAATCAGCTGGTTACCGCCAGTCAGCGTATTGAACACGGGCAGTTCGACTCGCCGCCGCTGGATACCAGTCTGCCGAATGAGCTTGGTCTGCTTGCAAAAACCTTTAACCAAATGTCGAGCGAGCTGCATAAATTGTACCTTTCGCTGGAGGCGTCAGTAGAAGAAAAGACCCGCGATCTCCACGAGGCCAAGCGTCGTCTGGAGGTGTTGTATCAGTGCAGTGTTCCCAGGCGCTGAACACCAGCCAGATTGATGTGCATTGTTTCCGCCATATTTTGCAGATTGTTCGCGACAATGAAGCAGCTGAATATCTGGAGCTGAACGTTGGGGATAACTGGCGGATTAGCGAAGGGAAGCCAAACCCTGAGCTGCCAATGCAGATTTTACCGGTGACAATGCAAGAGACGGTTTACGGCGAACTGCACTGGCAAAATAGTCACGTTTCATCATCAGAACCGCTGCTTAACAGTGTTTCATCGATGCTGGGACGCGGTTTATACTTTAATCAGGCGCAGAAGCATTTTCAGCAGTTATTGTTGATGGAAGAACGTGCGACCATCGCCCGCGAATTGCACGACTCGCTGGCTCAGGTGCTTTCTTACTTACGTATCCAGTTGACGTTACTGAAGCGTTCGATACCGGAAGATAACGCCACCGCACAAAGTATCATGGCCGATTTTTCCCAGGCGTTGAATGATGCTTATCGGCAGTTACGCGAGCTGTTGACTACTTTCCGCCTGACGCTGCAGCAGGCGGATCTCCCCTCCGCGTTGAGGGAAATGCTGGATACGTTACAAAATCAAACCAGCGCTAAACTGACCCTCGACTGCCGTCTGCCAACCCTGGCACTGGATGCGCAAATGCAGGTGCATTTGTTGCAAATTATTCGCGAAGCGGTGCTGAATGCGATGAAGCACGCCAACGCTAGCGAAATCGCCATCAGTTGCGTCACCGCGCCGGACGGCAATCACACGGTTTATATCCGTGATAACGGGATTGGTATCGGTGAACCGAAAGAACCCGAAGGTCATTATGGACTGAATATCATGCGCGAACGCGCGGAACGGCTGGGCGGGACGCTGACTTTTTCACAACCTTCCGGCGGCGGCACGTTAGTGAGTATTAGCTTTCGCTCCGCAGAGGGTGAGGGGAAGGGGAACACGCCGGCTGAGGTGTAAATAATTACCCTCACACCGGCCCTCTCCCTTTAAAGGCGAGAGGGAAAAACGTGCCCATATTGACCTGTAAGCGAGTGTGTCAGCAATCTCATGATAATTTACATTAACTCCTTTTTTTCTCCACGATTGGCTCGTACCTTGCCGCTACAGTGAAGCAAGTCAAGCCTACAACAATACGCAGAAACACGAGGTCCTCTTTTAATGGCGAATTTCTTTATTGATCGCCCCATTTTTGCCTGGGTGCTGGCAATCCTGTTGTGTCTGACAGGTACCCTGGCGATTTTTTCATTGCCCGTTGAACAATACCCCGATCTCGCGCCACCGAATGTGCGAGTGACCGCTAACTATCCCGGCGCATCGGCCCAGACGCTGGAAAACACCGTGACCCAGGTTATCGAGCAAAATATGACCGGCCTCGATAATCTGATGTATATGTCATCTCAGAGCAGTGGCACCGGTCAGGCATCTGTCACTTTAAGTTTTAAAGCAGGCACCGATCCGGACGAAGCCGTGCAGCAAGTACAAAACCAGCTGCAATCAGCCATGCGAAAGTTACCGCAGGCGGTGCAAAATCAGGGCGTGACGGTGCGTAAAACCGGCGATACCAACATTCTGACCATTGCCTTCGTCTCTACCGATGGCTCGATGGATAAACAGGATATTGCTGATTATGTTGCCAGTAATATTCAGGACCCGTTAAGCCGCGTGAATGGCGTCGGGGATATCGATGCCTATGGTTCGCAATATTCCATGCGTATCTGGCTGGACCCGGCGAAACTCAACAGTTTCCAGATGACGGCTAAAGATGTCACTGATGCCATTGAGTCACAGAACGCGCAGATTGCGGTTGGGCAACTTGGTGGTACACCTTCCGTCGATAAGCAGGCGCTCAACGCCACCATTAACGCCCAGTCACTGCTGCAAACACCAGAACAGTTCCGCGATATCACCTTGCGGGTGAATCAGGACGGCTCAGAGGTAAGGCTGGGCGATGTCGCCACCGTCGAAATGGGGGCGGAGAAATACGATTATCTTAGCCGCTTCAATGGTAAGCCAGCCTCCGGGTTGGGGGTAAAACTGGCCTCCGGCGCAAACGAAATGGCGACAGCGGAGCTGGTGCTCAATCGTCTCGACGAGCTGGCGCAGTATTTCCCGCACGGACTGGAATACAAGGTGGCGTATGAAACCACCTCGTTTGTTAAAGCCTCCATTGAAGACGTAGTGAAAACGCTGCTGGAAGCTATCGCTCTGGTTTTCCTCGTTATATATCTGTTCCTGCAAAACTTCCGCGCCACGCTGATACCCACTATCGCCGTGCCGGTGGTGTTGATGGGAACCTTCTCCGTACTTTACGCCTTCGGTTACAGCGTCAACACCTTAACCATGTTCGCGATGGTGCTGGCGATCGGTCTGCTGGTGGATGACGCCATCGTGGTGGTGGAAAACGTCGAACGTATTATGAGTGAGGAAGGACTCACTCCTCGCGAAGCCACACGTAAATCGATGGGGCAGATCCAGGGGGCACTGGTCGGGATTGCGATGGTGCTTTCGGCGGTATTTGTACCAATGGCCTTCTTCGGCGGCACCACCGGTGCCATCTATCGCCAGTTCTCTATTACCATTGTTGCGGCGATGGTGCTGTCAGTACTGGTAGCGATGATCCTCACTCCGGCTCTGTGTGCCACGCTACTTAAGCCACTGAAAAAAGGTGAGCATCACGGGCAAAAAGGTTTTTTTGCCTGGTTTAACCAGATGTTTAACCGCAACGCCGAACGCTACGAAAAAGGGGTGGCGAAAATTCTCCACCGTAGCCTACGCTGGATTGTGATTTATGTCCTGCTGCTTGGCGGCATGGTGTTCCTGTTCCTGCGTTTGCCGACGTCGTTCTTACCGCTGGAAGACCGGGGCATGTTTACTACCTCGGTACAATTGCCCAGCGGTTCAACCCAACAACAGACCCTGAAAGTCGTTGAGCAAATCGAGAAATATTACTTCACCCATGAAAAAGACAACATCATGTCGGTGTTTGCCACCGTTGGTTCTGGCCCTGGGGGTAACGGGCAAAACGTGGCGAGAATGTTTATCCGCCTGAAAGACTGGAGCGAACGCGACAGTAAGACCGGCACCTCGTTTGCCATTATCGAGCGTGCAACGAAGGCGTTTAACCAAATTAAAGAAGCTCGCGTTATCGCCAGCAGCCCACCAGCAATTAGCGGTCTTGGTAGTTCTGCAGGTTTTGATATGGAGTTGCAGGACCACGCTGGAGCGGGTCACGATGCGCTGATGGCAGCACGTAATCAGTTGCTGGCGCTGGCGGCGGAAAACCCGGAGCTAACCCGTGTGCGCCATAACGGCCTCGATGACAGTCCGCAGTTGCAGATTGATATCGACCAGCGTAAAGCTCAGGCGCTGGGCGTTGATATCGACGATATTAACGACACACTGCAAACCGCCTGGGGTTCGAGCTATGTGAATGACTTTATGGATCGCGGTCGCGTGAAGAAAGTCTATGTGCAGGCAGCTGCGCCGTATCGCATGCTGCCAGATGACATCAATCTCTGGTATGTCCGAAATAAAGATGGCGGCATGGTGCCCTTCTCTGCTTTCGCGACCTCACGCTGGGAAACAGGCTCGCCGCGTCTGGAACGCTATAACGGTTATTCTGCGGTTGAGATTGTTGGGGAAGCCGCACCGGGGGTCAGTACCGGTACGGCGATGGATATTATGGAATCGTTAGTGAAGCAGCTGCCAAACGGCTTTGGTCTGGAATGGACGGCGATGTCGTATCAGGAGCGGCTTTCCGGCGCGCAGGCTCCGGCGCTGTACGCCATTTCCTTGCTGGTGGTATTCCTGTGTCTGGCGGCATTGTATGAAAGCTGGTCGGTACCGTTCTCGGTAATGCTGGTCGTGCCTCTGGGGGTAATCGGCGCGCTGCTGGCAACCAGGATGCGCGGGCTGGAAAACGACGTTTACTTCCAGGTGGGCCTGTTAACGGTCATTGGTTTATCGGCGAAAAACGCCATCCTGATCGTCGA
Source organism: Shigella sp. SIG6 (assembly GCF_053555815.1). NCBI lineage: Bacteria > Pseudomonadati > Pseudomonadota > Gammaproteobacteria > Enterobacterales > Enterobacteriaceae > Shigella > Shigella sp. SIG6. The sequence continues at coordinate 50,819 of NZ_JBQZXC010000003.1, forward strand.
GTTTGCTAACGAGATGAACCAAAAAGGCCACGACCTGTTTGAAGCGACGCTCCACGCCTGCCGTCAGCGTTTACGCCCGATTCTGATGACCTCGCTGGCATTTATCTTCGGCGTATTGCCAATGGCAACCAGCACGGGTGCCGGTTCCGGTGGTCAGCATGCGGTGGGTACTGGCGTAATGGGCGGGATGATTTCAGCTACTATTCTGGCTATTTACTTCGTGCCGCTGTTCTTTGTGCTGGTGCGCCGCCGCTTCCCGCTGAAGCCGCGCCCGGAATAAGCAATAAAAAAGGCGACATGCCAATGTGTCGCCTTTTTCAACTTTCCGATTAAGAACCTGCTCAGCGGGTTCTTGCTGTTTATACTTTGTCTCAGGAATTACTTACGAAGCATAACTTCGATAAAGTCTTTCCAGTTCCCCAGTTCACGTTCAATCATAACAACCTCTCTTATAATTATGGGTATTCTACGGAAACAATATACCGTGGTGAAGCTAATTTACTCGATTGCTGCGATGACTACCTCCGGGGGACAAACCTTATGTAAATACTATGGTCCTGCGGTGATAATTTGTATGTGATACACAGCAACATTTCGAGATATTCATACGGCATCTAATACTGATTTAATTCTGGTTAAAATACAGACAGATAACAAGATGAATGTTCTTAATGTTTACGTTAAAAATGTTTAATATTATTTAATAGTTGTTAATTTGAATACTTCGATAATGTTATATTTTCTGATAATCATTTGCAGGCAAAATGTTTTCACCCTTAAATGAGTATTTATTCTCATAAATCGAAAAAGGATTCATTATGGTTACACTTTACGGCATCAAAAATTGTGACACCATTAAAAAGGCTCGCCGTTGGCTGGAAGCCAATAACATCGACTATCGTTTTCATGATTACCGCGTCGATGGGCTGGACAGCGAATTATTGAACGGTTTTATCAACGAATTAGGCTGGGAAGCGTTACTCAACACCCGTGGTACAACCTGGCGTAAACTGGACGAAACTACCCGCAATAAAATCACCGATGCGGCCTCTGCGGCGGCATTAATGACTGAAATGCCTGCAATTATCAAACGTCCATTGCTCTGCGCGCCTGGTAAGCCTATGCTGCTGGGTTTCAGTGATTCCAGTTATCAGCAATTTTTCCATGAGGTGTAGTCTATGTCGTGCCCGGTTATTGAGCTGACACAACAGCTTATTCGCCGCCCTTCCCTGAGTCCTGATGACGCAGGATGTCAGGCTTTGTTGATTGAACGTTTGCAGGCGATCGGTTTTACCGTTGAACGCATGGATTTTGCCGATACGCAGAATTTTTGGGCATGGCGTGGGCAAGGTGAAACGTTAGCCTTTGCCGGGCATACCGACGTGGTGCCGCCTGGCGACGCCGATCGTTGGATCAATCCGCCGTTTGAACCCACCATTCGTGACGGCATGTTATTCGGGCGCGGTGCGGCAGATATGAAAGGCTCGCTGGCGGCGATGGTGGTAGCAGCAGAACGTTTTGTCGCACAACATCCCAACCATACGGGGCGACTGGCATTTCTGATCACTTCTGATGAAGAAGCCAGTGCCCACAACGGTACGGTAAAAGTCGTCGAGGCGTTAATGGCACGTAATGAGCGTCTCGATTACTGCCTGGTCGGCGAACCGTCGAGTATCGAAGTGGTAGGTGATGTGGTGAAAAATGGTCGTCGCGGATCGTTAACCTGCAACCTCACCATTCATGGCGTTCAGGGGCATGTTGCCTACCCACATCTGGCTGACAATCCGGTACATCGCGCAGCACCTTTCCTTAATGAATTAGTGGCTATTGAGTGGGATCAGGGCAATGAATTCTTCCCGGCGACCAGTATGCAGATTGCCAATATTCAGGCGGGAACGGGCAGTAACAATGTTATTCCGGGTGAACTGTTTGTGCAGTTTAACTTCCGCTTCAGCACCGAACTGACTGATGAGATGATCAAAGCGCAGGTACTTGCCCTGCTTGAAAAACATCAACTGCGCTATACGGTGGATTGGTGGCTTTCCGGGCAGCCATTTTTGACCACGCGCGGTAAACTGGTGGATGCGGTCGTTAACGCGGTTGAGCACTATAATGAAATTAAACCGCAGCTACTGACCACAGGCGGAACGTCCGACGGGCGCTTTATTGCTCGCATGGGGGCGCAGGTGGTGGAACTCGGGCCGGTCAATGCCACTATTCATAAAATTAATGAATGTGTGAACGCTGCCGACCTGCAGCTACTTGCCCGTATGTATCAACGTATCATGGAACAGCTCGTCGCGTGATGAGTGGTTCTGCAAGAGGAAATAAGCATGGACTGGCTGGCTAAATATTGGTGGATTCTGGTGATTGTCTTTTTGGTAGGCGTCCTGCTGAACGTGATTAAAGATCTCAAGCGCGTCGACCATAAGAAATTTCTCGCCAACAAGCCGGAGCTTCCCCCGCATCGTGATTTCAACGATAAGTGGGACGATGACGACGACTGGCCGAAAAAGGATCAACCGAAGAAGTAAGCTGAGTGCTCAACCGTAGGCCGGATAAGGCGTTAACGCCGCATCCGGCAATGGTGAACGATGCCTGATGCGACGCTCACGCGTCTTATCAGGCCAGGTAATCTGTCTTTTACATCATTTCAATCACATCATCATCGCCAGGCTTACCGCCACTTAGCGCTTGGTCGAAATAATGTTTCGGAATGGTATAACGCAAGTGATCCAGGGCAAATTGCATACTGCGATTGTCGATCGCATGGCCTAAATCCTCCACGATATCCAGCGTCACGTCACCACCGGCACTGATTAACGCTTCCTGCGCCGCAACTGCATGCGCCAGATCGATAACCGGATCTTCACCACCATGAATCAAGTGAATTGTCGTGGCTGTAGACGCGGTCTCCGGCAGGCTCGCATAGCGTCCGTTAAAGGCAATGACGCGCGAAGCAAGGCCCGGTTCGGCTTTAATGCTCTCCAGCGCCATAATCGCGCCTTGTGAGAAACCAATTAGCGCCGTGGCGTTAGCCCCTACTCCGCTCTGTTTCTGCCAGTAGCGTACCGTTTCAATAAACGTCGGCATGATGGCATCCACACGCGCCTGGCGATTATCTTCCGTAATACCCTGCACTGAAAACCACTGACGCCCCGCCGGATTACCGCTCGGCTCCGCGCCACCGACACTCACCACCAGCGCATCAGGAAACAGCGGTGCAAACCAGCTGCCTATTTCCCCCATTGCCACCGGGTTATCCCCGACACCGTGGAAAAGCAGTAACAACTGTTGTGCAGGTTTATCCGGGCTTTGAACAACAAAATGGTCATGTTTCATGGCGAACTCCTTAACTGATGTCATTAATTTTACGCCGCTGACTCACAATGACCATGGGAGAAAATTGAAGGAGTCAGTGAAAAAATTGCCATTGCGTTATGCGATCGCGCAGACGCTCAGTGCGAACCTCATTAAGTGCGAACAGCGCCTGCGCGGCCTCTTCCCGCTGGCGAACCAGTAACATCTTGCGGCCTGAAAGTTTAAGTGTGGTACATAACTGAGCGTCACTGGCGTTTTTCTGTAAACGCCCACGCAGCGCCGGTAATGCCAGTTCACTGGTTTGTAGCAGACGCAATAAGCAACCTAACGATGTTAATAGCGGACGATGAGCGAAAGCAAAACCGGCCAGTTCAAGCCAGTCGTCGTCAGAAAGGATGGCATCGTTTAGTGGATCAACAGGAAGCATTTCGCCATTCCACTGCGCGAGAGCTTGCGCATCGCGACGTAAACGGTAATGCTCACGTTCAGCCAGCTGTTTACCCGCATCACTCATCGGTAACAGCGCCATCGCCGTATAGCAACCGCTGCTGGCTTCCCGATGATTACCCATCCGCACCAGCACAAAACCGCAGCGTTGCCAGAAACGCCATAACTCCCCAGTGTAACCAAAACTCACCGAAAGATAGTCGAGGTCATGCGTATATTGCAAAGCTCCAGCAATAAGTTGCCGCCCTGTGCCTTCCCGCTGACGAGCCGGATGAACTGCTATCCGGCTAACCCGCCTTCCGCGCAATGTCGCCGCCAGTGGATTGCTGCCGTGCGCCGCCAGCGACTGGGCCACCAGATTACCCCGCGGGCGACGAAAACCTGCCCATACCGCCTGACTGAGTTCTTGAGATAATCCGCCCTCATCCACCAGCCACAACGCCCCGGCAATCTCGTTTTCGCCAGCCGCCTGTAAAAAATGTTGCCCTGGTGCATCCATCATCCGGCGTAAATCCAGCGGCGAGGTCCGGTAGTGCGCACCAGACAATAACTGATAAACCTTTAACGGCGTTTCTGGCTCGCTTCGCCATAACGTTTGTTCAAATGCGGAAATGACGATATTGCCTTGTGGTGTATGGGTGAAGTTTTCATCGTTAAAAACCAGTGCCTCACTAACCATTTTTTCCAGCGGGCATCCCTGTGCCCAGCGGATCGGCTGTTGCAGTTCAAAACGCTGTAAATGCGGAAAGCGAGCGCAAAATTTCAGCAAAAAACCACGTCCGGTACCTTCGTAGCCCTGCACCGTAGTGGTTAACAACGTTCGAGGAAAACGCGATACCAGTTGATGCAACAACGGCGCAGGTATGGCTGCGGCTTCGTCGACCACCAGCCAGTCGGCTTGCTCATCGCTGGCTAACAAGGCATCCGGTGCAATAAAGCGAAACTTCTCGCCCGCAAATTGTGCCAGTACATCCGTTGCCGCTTTTGCGGGCGCGGTGACAATCGCACTGCCCGCAATACGAGAAATAAGTTGCCCTGCCAACGCCGACTTACCGCGCCCACGCGCAGCCGTTACCGCTGCCACGCCCGGCGGCATGGTCAGTAGCTGCTGTAAGAGTTGCTGTTGTTCTGGTTGTGGTGCGCCGGTCGCGGGGTGCCAGTCAGTACGGGGAGTAAAATGCGCCAACGAGAACGGCTGGTTTTGCCGCCAGAGGATAGCGTCGTTATCCGCCGTAAGTACGCGTTTGAGATGCTGGACAAAATGCGGCGTCGCAATAGGGTCAGGGCAATCACTCCAGCGCAGCGAGTCGGCATCAGGTTGGTTTTCCCACTCTTCCCATACAGGGAGTAACAAAACCAGCCAGCTTCCCGCTTTCAACGTTCCGCTAAGTGCTGCAAAGGCAGCGGCATCAAAGCCGTGGCGGGCGTCGAATACCGCATGCCGGAACTCGCGCCCAAGTAAAGTTTGTAGCGCCGAGGGTGAACAGTGGTTTTCAGCATCTAGCTGCGGCGAAATCCACAGCCAGTCGCCAGGTAAGGCATCACGCAACTTAAGAGCATGATCAAAACACCAACCCTCTTCCCCGCTCAACACCAGCAAGCGGCAGATCCCTTCACGTTTCATTTGCGCTGTTAATGTGTAAAGCGCAGTCAGTTCAGCCATCCCTGCCCCGGAAATTAAATGCTTTTACCAAAAGTATTGCATTGTGCCGGATCGCCGCTGTCGAAACCACGTTTAAACCAGCTGTAGCGTTGCTGAGAAGTGCCATGTGTGAAACTGTCTGGTACTACTCGCCCCTGACTTTGCTGTTGTAAACGGTCATCGCCGATGGCCTGCACCGCATTCAGCGCCTCTTCCAGATCGCCAGTTTCCAGAACGCCTTGCTGCTGCATACTATGCCCCCAGACACCGGCAAAACAGTCGGCCTGGAGTTCCATACGCACAGATAAGCGGTTTACTTCCGCCTGCGTCGCGTTTTGTTGCAGTTGACGAACTTTCGGCTCGATGCCTAACAGTTTCTGCACATGATGACCGACTTCATGGGCGATAACGTACCCCTGGGCAAAATCGCCATCCGCGCCAAGTTTGTCTTTCATGTCATCATAGAAGGAGAGATCGATATAAACTGTGCCATCCGCCGGGCAATAGAACGGCCCCATAATGGACTGGCCCGCCCCGCAGCCGGTGCGCGTCATTCCACGGTACATGACCAGCTTCGGTTGCTGATAGGTCTTACCCATCTTTTCGAACTGTTGTCCCCAGGTGTCTTCCGTGGTTGCCAGAATCACCGAGGTGAATTTTGCGGCTTCGTCTTCATTAGGGCTAATTGACCGCGTTGATTGTTGTTGAGAAACCGGCTGCCCGGTCATCAACCCGGTTAAATCAACGCCATAGTAGCCTGCAACCAGCACGACTATCAGTAAAATCAGCCCGCCTTTACCGCTCGGCAGACGGAAACCGGGACCGCCCATTGACGGACCGCCAGAGCTGTTGCGCCTGTCTTCAACATTGTCACTTTCACGTCGCCCTTGCCAACGCATAGATACCTCAACAATATATTCATTATAGAAATGATCGTAGGTGGTTCAGAGGAAGATTACCACAGGAAAGCGGGATGAAATGGCGGAGGAATGAGCGTTCAATGCATATATTCCGAGAGCGGTTGTCTTGCCGTGCCAGCTGCACGGCAAGATGATGAACAGAAAAATCAGTCCAGCTGTACACCCAGGCGGCGGGCGACGGCTTCATAGGCTTCGATCAGGCCACCGAGGCTCTGGCGGAAACGGTCTTTGTCCATTTTCTCCAGTGTTTCTTTGTCCCACAGGCGGCTGCCGTCCGGGGAGAACTCATCGCCCAGTACCACTTCACCTTTGTACAGACCAAACTCCAGCTTGAAGTCGACCAGAATCAGACCAGCATCATCGAACAGTTTTTTCAGCACGTCGTTCGCTTTGTAGGTCAGCTCTTTCATACGCGCCAGGTTCTCTTTGCTCACCCAGCCAAAGGTTTCGCAGTAAGATTCGTTGACCATCGGATCGTGCATGGCATCGTTTTTCAGGAACAGATCGAACAGCGGCGGGTTCAGCTCAATACCTTCTTCGATTCCAAGACGTTTCACCAGAGAGCCAGCAGCACGGTTACGCACGACACACTCAACCGGCACCATATCCAGCTTTTTCACCAGACATTCGGTATCGGAGAGCAGACGCTCCATTTGAGTCGGGATACCCGCTTCAGCCAGTTTGCTCATAATGAAGTAGTTGAACTTGTTGTTCACCATACCTTTGCGATCAAACTGCTCAATGCACGCGCCATCCCCTGCTGACGTATCATTGCGGAATTCGAGCACCAACAGGTCCGGGTTTTCCGTGCTGTATACGGTTTTCGCTTTACCACGATACAACTCAGCTTGCTTTTGCATCTTTATCACTCCTGGGTGTGAATTAACGTTTTAAAATCTTTTGCTGTCTGGTGTGCCGGATATTTTGTCGGATGCGGCGTGAACGCCTTATCCGAACTACGTCCGACAAACAAATTTCGTGCGAATTACCGCTAAAATCGCGTTTTCCTGCCGACGCACACGTTTGCGTATCATATCAGAAAAAAGGGCCGGATGATTCCAGCCCTGTATTTTTACTTGCTAAACGCAGCCTGGAAGACAGCTACCAGCGCGTCGTTCTGCCCCTGAGTCAGAGTATGACCTTTCGGATCGATGAACTGTAGGCTGCTGCGGTTATCTAAATCGCCAACCTGCAGTTTATAGTCACCGGATGCCAGGCCTGGATCGCTCGCGCCCAGTTCCTGCCAGTCGCTGTCAGACAGCGGCTTATAAGTTACGGCCATGTTGCCCTGCGAACGGGTGCTGTCGGTCACTTTCATGCCCACTTTTTCCAGCGCCGCTGGCAGACGTTGCCAAACCACATTGAACGGCCCGCGTACGACCAGCATTGGTAAACCGGTGTCATCAGCTGCACTTTGTACGTCCATAGTGGTGGAGGCACGATTTTGCGCAGCGTTCGCGGCGTCAGTGGCAGATTTATCCAGACCGGCGGAAATAACGTTCATCATCTCCGTGCTGTAACGCTGCATGGAAGCCGCGTCTGCAACCGGTTTGCCCGCCTGTTCCAGGTTCAGCAGTTTAACCGTAACCGCCTGCTGATAACCCTGCGGCTTAACAGAGATTTGATAACGACCACGATACTGCTCGTCTTCGTCCAGACGGTTCCATTGTACCCAATCGGTGGTCAGTGTCTGACCAGCATCATCACGTTGGGTGATGGTGTAGTTTTTCGCCTGCAGCACGCTAACCACCTGCGGCCACAGAGTATTGCCACGACCATTTTCCACCAGCAATGAAGCGGTATCGCCCGTGAACTGGGTACGCGCGCCAGAAACCAGTGCCAGCGGCTGGGCTGGTGGACGAATGTCCAGCGCCTTACCGACAGCACCACTACCGTTGGTCACCGGGATTGCATAATCACCGGAGGTCACCGGCAAAATCATTCCAGCCGGGGCATGAAGCTCCGCAAGCGGTGCCGCTTCCAGGTAGGCTTCATCACCACTGACCTGACGCTTATAGCGTGAGTCAGAACTACAGGCAGCGAGTAATAAAACAAGCGAAACACCCGCAACCTTTGCCAGGCGCGACTTTTGAACAGAGTAAGCCATCAAATCTCCCTAAACTTTACAGCAAACCGGCATGCTTAAGCGCCGCTCTGACCGTCTCACGACCACTGTCGGTGATTGGTGTCATTGGCAGGCGCAGCGTATCGGTCGCCACAAGACCCAGTTCCTTACATGCCCATTTCACCGGGATTGGATTGGGTTCGACAAATAGTTTGTTGTGTAATGGCATCAGACGCTGATTAATAACGCGTGCCTCGGCAAAATGCCCTTCTGCTGCCAGTTTGCACATCTGGGCCATATCACGCGCTGCGACGTTAGCCGTAACGGAAATAACCCCATGACCGCCCAATTGCATGAAGTCCAGCGCGCTCGCATCATCGCCGCTCAGCAGAACAAAATCATCTGAAACCAGCTCTTTGAGCTGGTTTACACGCGTTAAGTTCCCTGTTGCCTCTTTGATTCCGATAATATTTTTTACTTTCGCCAGACGGCCCACCGTTTCCGGGAGCAGATCGCAGCCAGTACGGGACGGCACATTATACAGAATTTGCGGCAGGTCAGTATGCTCAGCGATGGCTTTGAAATGCTGATACAAACCTTCTTGCGACGGACGATTGTAGTAAGGGGTTACCGTCAGGCAGCCGACGATACCACTGTCATTGAAGCGCTGCGTCAGGCTAATGGCTTCCGCAGTAGCGTTAGCGCCGGTCCCGGCAATTACCGGAATGCGCCCATCAGCCAGATCCAGCGTCATCATCACCACATCAGCATGTTCGTCATGATTTAAGGTAGCGGACTCGCCAGTGGTGCCAACAGAAACGATCGCCGAAGTACCGCTGGCGACATGATAATCAATCAGTTTTTTCAAGCTAGCCCGACAGACATTACCTTTTTCATCCATCGGAGTAACAATCGCGACAATACTTCCCGTGAACATGGGCCATCCTCTGTGCAAACAAGTGTCTCAATGGTACGTTTGGTATGGCATTAAAAGCAAGCAGACAGAACCGTTCTGATTGTTGTATGCATGATTTTTTTATGCTTTCCTTAAGAACAACTCACCCCTTAAAGGAATAACCAGTTTGACACTGTCATCGCAACATTATCTGGTGATCACTGCGTTGGGTGCCGATCGCCCTGGAATTGTGAACACCATCACCCGTAATGTCAGTAGTTGCGGCTGTAATATTGAAGACAGTCGCCTGGCGATGCTGGGAGAAGAGTTCACGTTTATCATGCTGCTTTCCGGTTCATGGAATGCCATCACTCTGATTGAATCAACGTTACCGTTGAAAGGTGCCGAACTGGATCTTTTAATCGTGATGAAGCGCACGACGGCGCGTCCGCGTCCGCCAATGCCAGCATCTGTCTGGGTTCAGGTCGATGTTGCAGACTCCCCGCATTTAATTGAACGCTTCACAGCACTTTTCGACGCGCATCATATGAACATTGCGGAGCTGGTGTCGCGCACACAACCTGCTGAAAATGAACGGGCTGCGCAGTTGCATATTCAGATAACCGCCCACAGCCCCGCATCTGCGGACGCAGCAAATATTGAGCAAGCGTTCAAAGCCCTATGTACAGAACTCAATGCACAAGGCAGTATTAACGTCGTCAATTATTCCCAACATGATGAACAGGATGGAGTTAAGTAATGAATCCACTGAAAGCCGGTGATATCGCACCGAAATTTAGCTTGCCGGATCAAGACGGAGAACAAGTTAATTTGACCGACTTCCAGGGACAGCGTGTTCTGGTTTATTTCTACCCGAAAGCCATGACCCCCGGCTGTACCGTACAGGCCTGCGGCTTACGCGATAACATGGATGAGTTGAAAAAAGCGGGCGTTGATGTGCTGGGTATCAGCACCGATAAACCCGAAAAACTCTCCCGTTTTGCGGAAAAAGAGCTGCTTAACTTTACGCTCCTGTCTGATGAGGACCACCAGGTGTGCGAACAATTCGGCGTCTGGGGTGAAAAGTCCTTCATGGGCAAAACCTACGATGGTATTCATCGCATCAGCTTCCTGATTGACGCTGATGGCAAAATCGAACATGTCTTTGACGATTTCAAAACCAGCAATCACCACGACGTTGTGCTGAACTGGCTGAAAGAACACGCCTGATTACTTTGCTCCATTCCGTGCTGGCTGCGCTTGCGGCCAGCATACCTCACTTCTCGTGATCAAGATCACATTCTCGCTTTCCCCTGCGACACGGGTGTCGAATCCATTTTTTGCTGAACGTTAATGACCATCATTTTTGTACCGTTCAGAATCCAGTTAATTCATAACTTATTGAATAGATTGAGTTAATCAGAATGGCATCCTTTATGCAATATGAAATGCAATGTTTCATATCATTTTCAAGGAGCCGACATGAACCGCTTTGTGGTGGCCGAACCACTGTGGTGTACAGGATGTAATACCTGTCTCGCTGCCTGTTCGGACGTGCATAAAACGCAAAGTTTACAGCAACACCCGCGCCTGGCCCTGGCGAAGACGTCAACAATCACTGCCCCTGTCGTGTGTCATCACTGTGAGGAAGCCCCTTGCCTGCAGGTCTGCCCGGTCAATGCCATCTCTCAGAGGGATGATGCGATCCAACTCAACGAAAGCCTCTGTATTGGCTGCAAGCTTTGCGCCGTGGTCTGCCCATTTGGCGCAATCAGCGCTTCAGGAAGCCGTCCGGTGAATGCCCATGCGCAATATGTTTTTCAGGCTGAAGGCTCACTCAAAGACGGCGAAGAAAACGTGCCGCCCCAACATGCGTTGCTGCGCTGGGAACCGGGTGTCCAGACCGTCGCGGTGAAATGCGACCTGTGTGATTTCTTGCCAGAAGGTCCGGCCTGCGTTCGCGCTTGCCCGAATCAGGCGTTACGGCTGATCACCGACGATAGCCTGCAACGTCAGATGAAAGAAAAACAGCGCCTTGCCGCAAGCTGGTTTGCCAATGGCGGGGAGGATCCCCTTTCCCTCACTCAGGAGCAACACTAATGGATGCCCTGCAATTATTAACCTGGTCGCTGATCCTCTATCTGTTTGCCAGTCTGGCTTCGCTGTTTTTACTCGGTCTGGACAGACTGGCTATTAAGCTTTCCGGCATCACATCGCTGGTGGGCGGCGTGATTGGCATCATCAGCGGAATTACGCAATTACATGCTGGTGTAACTTTAGTCGCCCATTTTGCCACCCCTTTTGACTTTGCCGATTTAACCCTGCGAATGGATAGCCTCTCGGCATTTATGGTGCTGGTTATCTCCTTGCTGGTGGTGGTTTGTTCGCTCTATTCATTGACTTATATGCGCGAATACGAGGGCAAAGGCGCGGCGGCGATGGGCTTCTTTATGAATCTTTTCATCGCATCGATGGTTGCCCTGCTGGTGATGGACAACGCTTTTTGGTTCATCGTGCTGTTTGAAATGATGTCGCTGTCTTCCTGGTTTCTGGTCATTGCCAGGCAGGATAAAACGTCGATCAACGCTGGCATGCTCTACTTTTTTATCGCCCACGCCGGATCGGTGCTGATTATGATCGCCTTCTTGCTGATGGGGCGCGAAAGCGGCAGCCTCGATTTTGCCAGTTTCGCACGCTTTCACTTTCTCCGGGGCTGGCGTCGGCGGTGTTTCTGCTGGCCTTTTTCGGTTTTGGCGCGAAAGCCGGGATGATGCCGTTGCACAGCTGGTTGCCGCGCGCTCACCCTGCCGCACCATCGCACGCTTCGGCGTTGATGTCTGGCGTAATGGTCAAAATCGGTATTTTCGGCATCCTGAAAGTAGCGATGGATCTGCTGGCGCAAACGGGTTTGCCTCTGTTGTGGGGCATTCTGGTGATGGCGATCGGCGCAATCTCCGCGCTCCTGGGCGTGCTATATGCGCTGGCGGAACAGGATATCAAACGGCTGCTGGCCTGGAGTACCGTCGAAAACGTCGGCATTATTTTGCTGGCAGTCGGTGTGGCGATAGACGGTCTGTCACTGCACGACCCGCTGCTCACCGTGGTTGGACTGCTCGGCGCACTGTTTCATCTGCTCAACCATGCGCTGTTCAAAGGGCTGCTATTTCTCGGCGCGGACGCGATTATTTCGCGTTTGCATACCCACGACATGGAAAAAATGGGGGCACTGGCGAAACGGATGCCGTGGACAGCCGCAGCATGCCTGATTGGTTGCCTCGCGATATCAGCCATTCCTCCGCTGAATGGTTTTATCAGCGAATGGTACACCTGGCAGTCGCTGTTCTCACTAAGTCGTGTGGAAGCCGTAGCGCTACAACTTGCGGGTCCTATTGCTATGGTAATGCTGGCAGTCACTGGTGGGCTGGCAGTAATGTGCTTCGTCAAAATGTACGGTATTACTTTCTGTGGTGCGCCGCGCAGTACACACGCTGAAGAGGCACAGGAAGTGCCAAATACGATGATCGTCGCCATGCTACTGCTCGCGGCACTCTGCGTATTAATTGCGCTTAGTGCCAGTTGGCTGGCACCGAAGATAATGCATATTGCCCATGCGTTTACCAATACCCCTCCCGTCACTGTCGCCAGCGGAATAGCACTTGTACCCGGCACGTTTCATACACGGGTCACTCCTTCATTACTGTTGCTGTTACTACTGGCGATGCCTTTGCTGCCTGGCCTTTACTGGCTGTGGTGTCGTTCGCGCCGCGCAGCGTTTCGTCGCACAGGAGATGCCTGGGCATGCGGCTACGGCTGGGAAAACGCGATGGCTCCGTCAGGCAATGGCGTGATGCAGCCGCTGCGTGTGGTCTTCTCTGCGTTATTTCGTCTACGACAACAGCTCGACCCTACGCTGAGGCTAAATAAAGGTCTTGCGCACGTCACCGCCAGGGCTCAGAGCACAGAACCCTTCTGGGATGAGCGGGTGATCCGCCCCATCGTGAGCGCCACCCAACGGCTGGTCAAAGAAATACAGCATCTGCAAAGCGGCGACTTTCGTCTCTATTGCCTGTATGTGGTCGCCGCACTGGTTGTGCTGCTAATCGCTATTGCCGTCTAAGGAAATCACCATGAGACAAACTCTTTGCGACGGATATCTGGTCATTTTTGCGTTAGCACAGGCCGTGATTCTGCTGATGCTAACCCCACTTTTTACGGGTATTTCCCGGCAGATACGCGCGCGTATGCACTCCCGCCGCGGGCCGGGGATCTGGCAGGATTATCGCGATATCCACAAACTGTTTAAACGCCAGGAAGTTGCGCCGACATCTTCAGGTCTGATGTTCCGCCTGATGCCGTGGGTATTAATCAGCAGCATGCTGGTGCTGGCGATGGCCTTACCACTATTTATTACCGTTTCCCCTTTTGCGGGCGGCGGCGATCTGATCACCCTTATCTATCTTCCTGCCCTGTTTCGTTTTTTCTTTGCTCTTTCCGGGCTGGATACCGGAAGTCCGTTTGCGGGAGTCGGTGCCAGTCGCGAGTTGACGCTCGGCATTCTGGTCGAACCAATGCTTATTCTCTCACTGCTGGTATTGGCGCTGATAGCAGGTTCCACGCATATCGAGATGATCAGCAATACGCTGGCGATGGGCTGGAACTCGCCGCTAACCACCGTACTGGCGTTACTGGCCTGTGGTTTTGCCTGCTTCATTGAGATGGGAAAAATTCCCTTTGATGTTGCTGAAGCAGAACAGGAATTACAGGAAGGCCCGCTGACCGAATATTCCGGTGCCGGGCTGGCGCTAGCGAAATGGGGGCTGGGGCTGAAACAGGTCGTGATGGCAGCACTGTTTGTGGCCCTGTTTCTGCCCTTTGGGCGCGCGCAAGAACTTTCTCTCGCCTGCCTGCTGACTTCACTTGTCGTTACGCTGCTCAAGGTTTTGCTGATTTTTGTACTGGCCTCAATCGCAGAAAACACGCTGGCACGCGGGCGTTTTTTACTCATTCACCATGTGACCTGGCTTGGCTTCAGCCTTGCTGCGCTTGCATGGGTCTTCTGGTTAACCGGTCTGTAAGGAGCACTGACGGAATATGGAAAATCTTGCTCTGACGACGTTAATGCTGCCTTTTATCGGCGCACTGGTCGTTTCGTTTTCGCCACAACGTCGGGCCGCCGAATGGGGGGTTTTGTTCGCCGCGCTGACCACGCTGTGCATGTTGTCGCTGATCTCCGCGTTTTATCAGGCCGATAAAGTTGCCGTCACGTTGACGTTGGTCAACGTGGGAGATGTGGCATTGTTTGGCCTGGTCATTGATCGCGTGAGTACGCTGATTCTGTTTGTGGTGGTGTTTCTCGGTTTGCTGGTCACGATCTACTCCACGGGTTATCTGGCGGATAAAAATCGCGAACACCCGCATAACGGCACGAATCGTTATTACGCATTTTTGCTGGTGTTTATCGGCGCGATGGCGGGACTGGTACTCTCCTCGACGCTGCTCGGTCAGTTGTTGTTTTTTGAAATTACGGGCGGCTGCTCCTGGGCGTTGATCAGTTATTACCAGAGCGATAAAGCGCAGCGTTCAGCACTAAAAGCGTTGCTTATCACCCATATCGGTTCGTTGGGGTTGTATCTTGCCGCCGCCACGCTGTTTTTGCAGACCGGAACGTTTGTGCTTAGCGCGATGAGCGAGTTACATGGCGACGCACGTTATCTGGTTTATGGCGGCATCCTGTTTGCCGCGTGGGGGAAATCGGCCCAGCTACCGATGCAAGCGTGGCTACCGGACGCAATGGAAGCGCCAACACCGATCAGCGCCTATCTCCACGCCGCATCGATGGTGAAAGTGGGCGTTTACATTTTTGCCCGCGCCATTATCGACGGCGGCAATATCCCGCATGTGATTGGCGGTGTTGGCATGGTCATGGCACTGGTCACCATTCTTTATGGCTTTCTGATGTATTTGCCACAGCAGGATATGAAGCGGTTGCTGGCCTGGTCGACCATCACTCAACTTGGCTGGATGTTCTTCGGCTTGTCGCTCTCCATCTTCGGCTCGCGGCTGGCGCTGGAGGGTAGCATCGCCTACATCGTCAACCACGCGTTCGCTAAAAGCCTGTTTTTCCTTGTAGCAGGTGCGCTGAGTTACAGCTGCGGCACGCGCTTGTTGCCGCGTCTGCGTGGCGTATTGCACACCCTGCCGTTGCCAGGCGTGGGTTTCTGCGTGGCAGCGCTGGCAATTACCGGTGTGCCGCCGTTCAACGGCTTCTTCAGTAAATTCCCGCTGTTTGCCGCCGGTTTTGCGTTGTCAGTGGAGTACTGGATCCTGCTGCCCGCCATGATTCTGCTGATGATTGAATCGGTCGCCAGTTTCGCCTGGTTTATTCGCTGGTTTGGTCGCGTCGTGCCGGGCAAACCGAGCGAGGCCGTCGCCGATGCCGCACCGCTGCCAGGGTCAATGCGCCTGGTGTTGATTGTACTGATTGTGATGTCGCTGATTTCCAGCGTAATCGCCGCGACCTAGTTGCAGTAAGGAGATGATGAATGACCGGTTCTATGATCGTAAATAATCTGGCGGGACTGATGATGCTGACATCGCTGTTTGTGATTAGCGTCAAAAGCTATCGCCTGTCATGCGGATTTTACGCCTGCCAGTCGCTGGTGCTGGTGTCTATTTTCGCCACTCTCTCGTGCCTGTTCGCCGCAGAGCAACTGCTGATCTGGTCCGCCAGCGCCTTTATCACCAAAGTGCTGCTGGTACCGTTAATCATGACTTACGCTGCACGAAATATTCCCCAGAACATCCCGGAAAAAGCGTTATTCGGTCCGGCAATGATGGCACTGCTCGCGGCGTTAATTGTCCTGCTTTGCGCATTTGTCGTTCAGCCCGTGAAGCTACCGATGGCTACCGGGCTGAAACCGGCGCTGGCGGTAGCGTTAGGTCATTTTCTGCTTGGCCTGCTGTGCATTGTCAGCCAGCGCAATATCCTGCGGCAAATTTTTGGTTACTGCCTGATGGAAAACGGCTCCCATCTGGTGCTGGCGCTTCTTGCCTGGCGAGCACCGGAACTGGTGGAAATAGGTATCGCTACCGACGCCATCTTCGCCGTCATTGTGATGGTGTTACTGGCAAGAAAAATATGGCGTACCCACGGCACGCTGGACGTGAACAACTTGACCGCGCTGAAGGGATAATGAGATGAGTTATTCTGTGATGTTCGCTTTACTCCTGCTCACGCCGCTGCTTTTTTCGCTGCTCTGTTTTGCCTGCCGGAAACGGGGGCTCTCTGCGACTTGTACGGTGACTGTATTACATAGCTTAGGGATCACACTGCTGCTGATTTTGGCACTCTGGGTGGTCCAAACTGCCGCTGATGCAGGAGAAATATTCGCTGCGGGACTGTGGCTTCATATTGATGGTCTGGGCGGTTTGTTCCTCGCCATTCTTGGTGTGATTGGCTTTCTCACCGGTGTTTACTCGATTGGCTACATGCGTCATGAAGTGGCACACGGCGAGCTTTCACCCGTTACACTGTGCGATTACTACGGTTTCTTCCATCTGTTTTTGTTCACCATGCTGCTGGTTGTTACCAGCAATAACCTGATTGTGATGTGGGCGGCGATCGAAGCCACCACCTTAAGCTCGGCGTTTCTGGTAGGCATTTACGGTCAGCGTTCATCGCTGGAATCAGCATGGAAGTACATCATTATTTGTACTGTTGGTGTCGCTTTTGGTCTGTTCGGTACCGTGCTGGTATACGCCAACGCCGCCAGCGTTATGCCGCAGGCAGAAATGGCGATATTCTGGAGCGAGGTTCTTAAGCAATCGTCCTTGCTTGACCCAACATTAATGCTGTTGGCCTTTGTGTTTGTGCTAATTGGCTTTGGTACCAAAACCGGGCTATTTCCCATGCACGCCTGGCTGCCGGATGCTCACAGTGAAGCGCCGAGTCCGGTCAGCGCCCTGCTCTCCGCCGTATTGCTGAACTGCGCGCTGTTGGTGCTGATTCGCTATTACATCATTATTTGCCAGGCCATCGGCAGCGATTTCCCCAACCGGTTGTTGCTCATCTTCGGCATGTTGTCGGTTGCCGTGGCGGCATTTTTCATTCTGGTACAGCGGGACATTAAGCGTCTGCTGGCGTACTCCAGCGTGGAGAACATGGGGCTGGTCGCGGTGGCGCTAGGCATTGGCGGGCCGCTGGGAATTTTTGCCGCGCTGCTGCACACCTTAAACCACAGTCTGGCAAAAACGCTGCTGTTCTGCGGTTCCGGCAATGTACTGCTCAAGTACGGCACGCGCGATCTCAACGTCGTCTGTGGGATGCTCAAAATCATGCCATTTACCGCCGTGCTGTTTGGCGGCGGTGCGCTGGCGCTGGCAGGGATGCCGCCCTTCAACATTTTTCTTAGCGAATTTATGACCGTTACCGCAGGACTGGCACGTAATCACCTGCTGATTATCGTCCTGCTGTTATTGCTGTTAACGCTGGTACTGGCGGGCCTGGTACGGATGGCTGCGCGGGTGTTAATGGCGAAACCGCCGCAGGCCGTTAACCGGGGTGATCTCGGCTGGTTGACCACCTCGCCAATGGTGATTCTGCTGGTCATGATGCTGGCGATGGGAACGCATATTCCACAACCTGTCATCAGGATCCTGGCGGGCGCTTCCACTATAGTCCTCTCAGGGACGCACGACCTGCCTGCACAACGTAGCACCTGGCATGATTTTTTGCCTTCAGGCACCGCATCTGTTTCGGAGAAACACAGTGAACGTTAATTCATCGTCAAATCGTGGCGAAGCGATTCTCGCCGCCCTGAAAACGCAGTTCCCCGGCGCGGTGCTGGATGAAGAGCGACAAACGCCTGAACAGGTCACCATTACGGTGAAAATCAATCTGCTGCCTGACGTTGTACATTATCTTTATTATCAACATGATGGCTGGCTTCCAGTCCTGTTTGGCAACGACGAGCGGACACTTAACGGTCATTACGCGGTTTATTATGCCCTTTCAATGGAAGGGGCCGAAAAATGCTGGATCGTGGTGAAGGCACTGGTCGATGCCGACAGTCGGGAGTTTCCGTCAGTCACACCGCGCGTCCCTGCCGCGGTCTGGGGCGAGCGAGAAATTCGCGATATGTACGGGCTGATTCCGGTTGGCCTGCCGGATCAGCGTCGCCTGGTGTTGCCCGATGACTGGCCGGAAGATATGCATCCGCTGCGCAAAGATGCGATGGATTATCGACTGCGCCCTGAACCGACGACAGATTCCGAAACGTATGCGTTTATCAATGAGGGCAACAGCGATGCGCGGGTGCTCCCTGTCGGCCCGCTGCATATCACCTCCTATGAACCGGGTCACTTCCGCTTGTTTGTGGATGGCGAGCAAATTGTCGATGCTGATTACCGCCTGTTTTATGTCCATCGCGGCATGGAGAAACTGGCAGAAACGCGGATGGGCTACAACAAAGTGACCTTCTTATCGGACCGCGTGTGTGGGATTTGCGGTTTTGCCCACAGTGTGGCCTATACCAACTCGGTTGAAAATGCACTGGGGATTGAGGTGCCGCAACGAGCACATACTATTCGCTCGATTCTGCTGGAAGTCGAGCGGCTACACAGTCATTTGCTCAACCTTGGCCTCTCCTGCCATTTTGTTGGTTTTGATACCGGCTTTATGCAATTTTTCCGCGTGCGGGAACAGTCGATGACGATGGCGGAATTGCTGACCGGGTCGCGTAAAACCTACGGTCTGAATC
This sequence comes from Shigella sp. SIG6, assembly GCF_053555815.1. NCBI lineage: Bacteria > Pseudomonadati > Pseudomonadota > Gammaproteobacteria > Enterobacterales > Enterobacteriaceae > Shigella > Shigella sp. SIG6. The sequence continues at coordinate 69,867 of NZ_JBQZXC010000003.1, forward strand.
TGATTGGTGGTGTTCGCCGCGATATTCTCAAAGAGCAACGTCTGCAAACGCTGAAACTGGTGCGCGAGATGCGCGCCGACGTGTCGGAGCTGGTAGAGATGCTGCTTGCTACGCCGAATATGGAACAACGCACTCAGGGCATTGGCATTCTCGACCGACAAATCGCCCGTGATTATAGCCCTGTAGGGCCGCTGATCCGCGCAGTGGTTTTGCCCGTGATTTGCGCTTTGATCACCCCTACGCCGACTACGGCAATATTCCAAAAACACTGTTTACCTTTACCGGCGGCGATGTTTTCTCCCGCGTGATGGTCCGTGTCAAAGAGACGTTTGATTCGCTGGCAATGCTGGAATTTGCCCTCGACAACATGCCGGATACCCCACTGCTGACCGAAGGCTTTAGCTATAAACCTCACGCATTCGCGCTGGGCTTTGTTGAAGCGCCACGCGGTGAAGACGTGCACTGGAGCATGCTCGGTGATAACCAAAAATTGTTCCGCTGGCGCTGTCGTGCCGCCACCTACGCCAACTGGCCGGTGTTGCGTTACATGCTGCGCGGCAATACCGTTTCTGACGCACCGCTGATTATCGGTAGCCTTGATCCCTGCTACTCCTGTACCGACCGTGTGACGCTGGTAGATGTGCGCAAGCGCCAGTCAAAAACCGTGCCGTATAAAGAGATCGAACGCTACGGCATTGATCGTAACCGTTCGCCGCTGAAGTAAGGACAGAAGATGCTGAAGTTACTGAAAACTATTATGCGCGCCGGAACCGCGACGGTGAAATATCCCTTCGCGCCACTGGAGGTCAGCCCAGGCTTTCGCGGGAAACCGGACCTGATGCCCAGCCAATGTATTGCCTGCGGTGCCTGCGCCTGTGCTTGTCCGGCAAATGCGCTGACTATCCAGACCGACGACCAGCAAAATTCGCGCACCTGGCAGCTCTATCTGGGGCGTTGTATTTACTGCGGACGTTGTGAAGAAGTGTGCCCGACCAGAGCCATCCAGCTTACCAATAACTTTGAACTGAGCGTCACCCATAAAGCCGATCTCTATACCCACGCGACGTTCCATCTACAACGTTGCAGCCGTTGCGAACGACCGTTTGCCCCGCAAAAAACCGTCGCACTGGCTGCTGAATTGTTGGCACAGCAACAAAATGCGCCACAAAACCGCGAAATGTTATGGGCGCAAGCGAGCGTCTACCCGGAGTGCAAACAACGCGCGACGCTGATCAACGACGATACAGATGTACCGCTGGTGGCTAAGGAGCAGCTATGAGTCCAGTGCTTACGCAATATGTCAGCCAGCCCATCACGCTGGACGAGCAAACGCAAAAGATGAAGCGGCATTTGCTACAGGATATCCGTCGCTCGGCTTACGTTTATCGCATCGATTGCGGCGGCTGCAACGCCTGTGAAATCGAAATTTTTGCTGCCATCACCCCCGTATTCGACGCAGAACGTTTTGGCATTAAGGTTGTTTCATCACCGCGTCACGCCGATATTTTGTTATTTACTGGCGCAGTCACCCGAGCGATGCGTATGCCTGCACTTCGGGCGTATGAGTCTGCCCCCGATCATAAAATCTGTGTTTCCTACGGCGCGTGCGGTGTCGGCGGCGGTATTTTCCACGATCTCTACAGCGTCTGGGGCGGCAGCGACACCATTGTCCCCATTGATGTTTGGATCCCCGGCTGCCCGCCAACACCGGCCGCCACCATTCACGGTTTCGCCGTGGCGCTCGGTTTGCTGCAACAGAAGATTCACGCGGTGGATTATCGCGATCCCACCGGGGTGACTATGCAACCGTTGTGGCCGCAGATCCCGCCATCACAGCGTATCGCCATTGAGCGAGAAGCGCGGCGGCTGGCGGGCTATCGTCAGGGGCGAGAAATTTGCGATCGGCTCCTGCGCCATTTAAGCGACGATCCTACAGGAAATCGGGTTAACACCTGGTTGCGCGATGCCGACGATCCACGTCTCAATAGTATCGTTCAGCAACTCTTTCGCGTACTCCGGGGGTTACATGACTGAAGAGTGCGGGGAAATTGTTTTCTGGACGCTGCGAAAAAAGTTTGTCGCCAGTAGCGACGAGATGCCGGAACACAGCTCTCAGGTAATGTATTACTCGCTGGCTATCGGTCATCACGTTGGCGTGATTGATTGTCTGAATGTCGCCTTCCGCTGCCCACTGACGGAATACGAAGATTGGCTTGCACTGGTCGAAGAGGAGCAAGCCCGACGTAAGATGCTGGGGGTGATGACTTTTGGTGAGATTGTTATTGACGCCAGCCACACCGCCCTGTTGACCCGGGCATTCGCACCACTGGCAGATGACGCGACGTCTGTGTGGCAAGCGCGTAGCATTCAATTCATTCATCTGTTGGATGAAATTGTGCTGGAACCGGCTATCTATCTGATGGCCAGAAAAATTGCGTGAGAAGGATTTCTCATTAATAAGGACTGTTGATGGCTATGTCAGACGAAGCGATGTTTGCCCCGCCGCAAGGAATAACAATTGAAGCGGTAAACGGAATGCTCGCGGAGCGGTTAGCGCAGAAACACGGCAAGGCGTCTTTATTACGCGCCTTCATCCCGCTGCCGCCGCCGTTCAGCCCGGTACAACTTATTGAACTGCATGTTCTCAAAAGCAACTTCTATTACCGCTACCATGATGATGGCAGCGATGTGACGGCAACAACAGAGTATCAGGGCGAGATGGTCGATTATTCGCGTCACGCCGTCCTTCTCGGCAGTAGTGGAATGGCGGAGCTACGCTTTATTCGTACCCACGGCAGCCGTTTTACTCCCCAGGATTGCACACTGTTTAACTGGCTGGCACGCATTATCACCCCGGTTCTGCAATCATGGCTCAATGATGAAGAACAGCAGGTGGCGCTGCGTTTGCTGGAGAAAGATCGCGATCATCATCGGGTACTGGTGGATATCACTAATGCAGTGCTGTCACATCTTGATCTCGACGATCTGATCGCTGACGTCGCTCGTGAGATCCATCATTTTTTCGGTCTGGCTTCAGTCAGTATGGTACTGGGCGATCATCGAAAGAACGAGAAGTTCAGCCTGTGGTGCAGCGATCTTTCTGCCTCACATTGTGCGTGTCTGCCACACAATATGCCTGGCGACAGTGTATTGCTGACACAAACGCTACAAACCCGACAACCGACCTTGACGCACCGTGCAGATGATCTGTTTCTCTGGCAACGCGACCCGTTATTACTCTTACTTGCATCTAACGGCTGCGAATCTGCGCTCCTTATACCGCTTACCTTTGGCAACCATACACCGGGTGCATTGTTGCTGGCGCATACCTCTTCCACTCTCTTTAGTGAGGAAAACTGCCAGCTACTACAACACATAGCCGATCGCATCGCTATTGCCGTTGGCAATGCCGATGCCTGCCGTAGAATGACCGATTTGCAGGAAAGTTTGCAGCAAGAAAACCACCAGCTTAGCGAGCAGCTCCTTTCGAATCTGGGCGTCGGTGACATTATCTATCAAAGCCAGGCAATGGAAGACCTGCTCCAGCAGGTAGATATTGTGGCGAAGAGCGACAGTACGGTGTTGATTTGCGGTGAAACCGGAACCGGCAAAGAGGTGATCGCCAGAGCGATCCATCAACTTAGCCCGCGACACGACAAGCCGCTGGTCAAAATCAACTGCGCTGCCATCCCCGCCAGTCTTCTGGAAAGTGAGTTATTCGGTCATGACAAAGGGGCGTTTACTGGTGCGATTAATACCCATCGTGGTCGTTTTGAAATTGCCGATGGCGGCACGTTGTTTCTCGATGAAATTGGCGATCTGCCGTTAGAACTTCAGCCTAAACTGCTGCGCGTATTGCAGGAACGGGAGATTGAGCGTCTCGGCGGGAGTAGAACGATCCCGGTAAATGTCAGAGTCATTGCCGCCACCAACCGTGATTTGTGGCAAATGGTTGAAGATCGCCAGTTTCGCAGCGATCTCTTTTATCGCCTGAATGTCTTCCCACTGGAATTGCCTCCGCTGCGCGACCGTCCGGAAGATATCCCTCTTTTAGCAAAGCATTTCACGCAAAAAATGGCGCGCCATATGAATCGTTCAATTGACGCCATCCCGACCGAGGCGCTACGCCAGTTGATGTCGTGGGACTGGCCGGGCAACGTGCGCGAGCTGGAAAACGTGATTGAGCGAGCGGTACTGCTGACTCGCGGTAACAGTCTGAATTTACATCTTAATGTCCGACAAAGCCGTTTACTGCCGACGCTAAATGAAGATTCAGCGCTTCGCAGTTCAATGGCGCAGTTGCTGCACCCGACGACGCCAGAGAATGACGAAGAAGAACGTCAGCGCATTGTTCAGGTATTGCGAGAAACCAATGGCATTGTTGCCGGGCCCCGTGGCGCGGCGACACGATTAGGGATGAAGCGCACCACGCTGCTGTCACGAATGCAGCGTCTGGGAATCTCGGTTCGCGAGGTGTTGTAATCTGCTTTTGCAGGAGTATGCATGAGAAACAAACTCTCTTTCGACTTGCAGTTGAGCGCCAGAAAAGCGGCAATCGCTGAACGGATTGCCGCCCATAAAATTGCCCGCAGTAAAGTGTCGGTCTTTTTAATGGCGATGTCCGCTGGCGTGTTTATGGCGATCGGATTTACTTTTTACCTTTCCGTTATCGCCGATGCCCCGTCTTCATAGGCATTAACCCATCTGGTGGGCGGCCTTTGCTTTACACTTGGCTTTATTTTGCTGGCGGTTTGCGGCACCAGCCTGTTCACCTCGTCGGTAATGACGGTAATGGCAAAAAGTCGGGGCGTTATTAGTTGGCGAACTTGGCTGATTAACGCACTTCTGGTGGCCTGCGGTAATCTGGCAGGTATTGCCTGTTTCAGTTTGTTAATCTGGTTTTCCGGGCTGGTGATGAGTGAAAACGCGATGTGGGGAGTCGCGATTTTACACTGCGCCGAGGGCAAAATGCATCATACATTTACTGAATCTGTCAGCCTCGGCATTATGTGCAATCTGATGGTTTGCCTGGCGCTGTGGATGAGTTATTGCGGACGTTCGTTATGCGACAAAATCGTCGCCATGATTTTGCCCATCACCCTGTTTGTCGCCAGTGGCTTTGAGCACTGTATCGCCAATTTGTTTGTGATTCCGTTCGCCATTGCCATTCGCCATTTCGCCCCTACCTCCTTCTGGCAACTGGCGCACAGTAGCGCAGACAATTTTCCGGCACTGACGGTCAGCCATTTTATTACCGCCAATCTGCTCCCGGTGATGCTGGGTAATATTATCGGCGGTGTAGTGCTGGTGAGTATTTGTTATCGGGCTATTTATTTACGTCAGGAATCCTGAAAAATCAGCCCGGCGAAACAGTTCGTCGGGCTGAAGATTATTCTTGCGCGATTTGCCCATCGGGCCAGGCGTGGATCACGGCTTTGATCAGCGTCGCCAATGGAATGGCGAAGAATACGCCCCAGAATCCCCACAAACCACCGAAGATCACCACCGATAAAATAATCACCAGCGGATGCAGGTTAACCGCTTCGGAGAACAACACCGGTACTAGCAGGTTGCCGTCCAGCGCCTGAATAATCAGATACACCGCGAAGCAGCTCCAGAATTCAGTACCTGCGCCAAACTGGAATAGCGCCACGCCAACCACCGGAATGGTCACCACAAATGCGCCAATGTACGGAATAAGAACCGAGAAGCCGACCAGCACTGCCAGCAGCAGCGAATAGTTCAGCCCGAAGAGCAAGAACCCCAGCCAGGTGGCGATCCCCACCACGATCATCTCCAGCACTTTGCCGCGGATATAGTTGGTGATTTGTTGATTCATCTCCTTCCACACCTGTCCTGCCAGCCCACGGTTACGCGGCAGCACCCGGCGAACGGCGTTCAGCATCTGCTCTTTGTCTTTCAGCAGGAAGAAGACCATCAATGGCACCAGCACCAGATAGACGGCTATGGTCAGCAAACCGACCAGCGAGGCGAGGGAAATTTTCACCACCGAATCGCCCATGGTCAGCATCCGACTGCGCATATTTTCGGCCATTGCATCAATAATGCCCGCGTCCATTAACGCCGGATAGCGGCGCGGCAACGTGGCGGCAAAGTCAGAAAGCTTATTGAGCATCCCCGGCATATCGCGGATTAAGTAGATGCCCTGTTGCCAGGCGATAGGCAGTACCACGAACGCCATCAGTAGCAATATACCGACAAAAACCACCAATACAATCGACGTCGCCCAGCGGCGGGAGCAGCCAATAGATTGCAGGCGCACGGTTGGCCATTCCAGCAAATAAGCCAGCACAATAGCCACCAGCAACGGAGCAAGCAGGCCACTAAAGAAAAAGATAATGCCAAATCCGGCAACTAAAATAACCAGCAAGGCAATCGCTTCCGGGTCGCTAAAACGGCGGCGATACCATTGCATCAACATTTCGAGCATAAAGACCTTCCCTGAACCTCAAGAGCGGGATTGCGATCCGCAATTGTATCGAAATGTCACAAAAAAGACTTCGCTTTTTATGACGGATTCAGGAAACTGAAAAGTCATTTGAGTGGGCTAATCTTCGCCGTTACACTCAAAGGCGGCGAGGTGGGAACGATATTTCACAGTATCGGTCAAATGACTATCTTCAGAAATACAGGATAGAGGTTATGTTCAGGCAGTTGAAAAAAAACCTGGTTGCAACCCTCATTGCTGCTATGACCATTGGTCAGGTAGCCCCGGCGTTTGCCGACAGCGCAGACACCTTGCCGGATATGGGAACCTCCGCAGGAAGCACGCTTTCCATTGGTCAGGAAATGCAGATGGGCGACTATTATGTCCGCCAGCTACGCGGCAGCGCGCCGTTAATTAATGACCCGCTGTTAACGCAATATATTAATTCGCTGGGGATGCGTCTGGTTTCGCATGCCAATTCGGTTAAGACACCGTTTCATTTTTTTCTGATCAACAACGACGAAATTAACGCCTTTGCTTTCTTTGGCGGCAACGTGGTGCTGCACTCTGCCCTGTTCCGTTATTCCGATAACGAAAGTCAACTGGCTTCAGTTATGGCGCACGAAATCTCCCACGTCACCCAACGTCACCTGGCGCGAGCGATGGAAGATCAACAACGCAGCGCGCCGCTGACCTGGGTCGGCGCGTTAGGTTCTATTTTACTGGCGATGGCCAGTCCGCAGGCGGGGATGGCGGCGCTGACCGGTACACTGGCGGGAACGCGCCAGGGGATGATCAGTTTCACCCAGCAAAATGAACAGGAAGCGGACCGCATTGGTATTCAGGTGCTGCAACGCTCGGGATTCGATCCACAGGCGATGCCGACCTTCCTGGAAAAATTGCTCGATCAGGCGCGTTACTCCTCGCGCCCGCCGGAAATTTTATTGACTCACCCGTTGCCGGAAAGTCGTCTGGCAGATGCCCGCAACCGTGCTAATCAGATGCGCCCGATGGTGGTGCAGTCGTCGGAAGATTTCTATCTGGCGAAAGCGCGCACACTGGGGATGTATAATTCCGGACGTAACCAGCTCACCAGTGATTTGCTGGATGAATGGGCGAAAGGAAACGTTCGTCAGCAACGAGCGGCGCAATATGGTCGTGCTTTACAGGCGATGGAAGCCAATAAATACGACGAGGCGCGTAAAACGCTGCAACCGTTACTGGCGGCAGAACCTAGCAACGCATGGTATCTCGATCTGGCTACCGATATCGATCTTGGGCAAAACAAAGCCAATGAGGCAATCAATCGCCTGAAAAATGCCCGCGATTTACGCACCAATCCGGTGTTGCAGCTCAACCTGGCGAACGCTTATCTGCAAGGCGGTCAACCACAAGAAGCGGCCAATATTCTGAATCGCTACACCTTTAATAATAAAGATGACAGCAACGGCTGGGATTTGCTGGCACAGGCGGAAGCCGCGCTAAATAACCGCGATCAGGAGCTGGCTGCGCGAGCAGAAGGTTATGCGCTCGCCGGACGACTCGATCAGGCCATTTCGCTGTTGAGTAGCGCCAGTTCGCAGGTGAAATTAGGCAGCCTGCAACAAGCGCGTTACGATGCGCGCATCGACCAGTTGCGCCAGCTGCAGGAACGCTTTAAGCCTTATACCAAGATGTAATTCGCATTAAAGGAAGAACAATGACCAAACAGGTAAAAATCTACCATAACCCACGCTGTTCAAAGAGCCGGGAAACGCTGAACCTGCTGAAAGAAAACGGCGTGGAGCCAGAAGTGGTGCTCTACCTTGAGACACCCGCCGATGCGGCAACGCTGCGCGATTTGCTGAAAATGCTGGGGATGAATAGCGCCCGTGAATTGATGCGCCAGAAAGAGGATCTTTATAAAGAACTAAACCTGGCTGACAGTTCGCTTAGCGAAGAGGCGCTGATTCAGGCAATGGTGGATAATCCGAAGCTGATGGAGCGCCCGATTGTGGTCGCGAATGGCAAAGCGCGGATTGGTCGTCCACCGGAGCAGGTACTGGAAATCGTGGGTTAAGATGTGCTCCATCGCTAGTTGAAGCACATTGCCGGATGCGACGCTTGCCACGTCTTATCCGGCCTACGAATACTATGGATTAACTTCGCGTAGGTCAGGCGTTCGCGCCGCATCCGACAATAAACACCTTATCTACAACTTCAGAATTTCTTTCACAAACGGAATGGTCAGCTTACGTTGCGCGGTAATCGACGCACGATCCAACTGATCCAACGTCATAAATAGCGTGCGCATTTCTCTGTCGAGCCGCTTCAGCAAGAAACGCCCCACATCTTCCGGCAGTTCAAAACCACGCAAACGCGCGCGTAACTGTAGCGCCTGCAACTTATCTTCATCAGAAAGTGGCTGCAATTTGTAGATCTGCCCCCAGTCGAGACGCGACGCGAGATCCGGTAATCCCAGATTCAACTGCCGCGGTGGACGATCGCCGGTGATCAACAACCGTGTTTTGCCCGATTCCAGAATTCGATTGTAGAGATCGAAAATCGCCATCTCCCACAACTCATCGCCTGCAATACACTCAATGTTGTCGATACAGACCAGCGACAAATGCTCCATACCGTCGAGCACTTCCGGAACAAACCAGGTGCGTTTATCCAGCGGGACATAGCCCACCGCATCGCCACGCTGCGACAATTCCGCGCAAGCCGCGTGCAGCAGATGGCTGCGCCCCGCGCCTTCGCGTGCCCAGAGATAGATGTAACCGCTATGTTCCTGACGCAGCACGTTTTGCAGCGCGGCCAGTAAAGAGGAGTTATCCCCCGGCCAGAAACTTGCAAAGGTTTCGTCGTCAGGAAGATAAAGTGGCAAAGAGAGCTGTGCCGGTGTGTTCAGAGATACCTCAACCAGGATTTCACAAAATCGCGAGAAGTTTACCACAGAATCCCATGATGTTTGAACCGGGCAGCAACACTGCCCGGTCGGTACATTATTTGTCTGTTATATCCGCGTCTTCTGCGTCCAGCACCACTTCTTCAGGGCGCAGCACACTGATCAGTTTGAAAATCAAACTTAAGCCGATACCGACGATGGTCGCCAGCGCCATACCTTTTAACTCCGCCGCGCCGATGTTTACCTTCGCGCCACTGACGCCGATGATCAAAATCACGGAAGTCAGGATCAGGTTCTGTGCTTTGTTGTAATCCACTTTCGATTCGATCAAAACACGAATACCGGAAGCACCAATGACACCATAAAGCAGCAGCGAAACGCCGCCCATCACCGGCAATGGGATCATCTGGATAGCGGCAGCCAGTTTACCGACGCAGGAAAGCAGGATAGCGAAAATCGCCGCCCCGCCGATAACCCAAGTACTGTAAACACGGGTGATCGCCATCACGCCAATGTTTTCTCCGTAAGTGGTATTTGGCGTAGAGCCAAAGAAGCCGGAGATCACGGTCGACAGGCCGTTAGCAAACATCGAACGGTGCAGACCTGGATCGCGCAGCAGATCTTTTTTGACGATATTAGCCGTTACTACCAGGTGCCCTACGTGTTCGGCAATAACCACTAACGCCGCTGGCAGAATAGTCAGAATGGCAAACCACTCGAAGCGCGGCGTATAGAGGGTTGGCAGTGCAAACCAGTGAGCATTAATAATCGGCGTGGTATCGACAATTCCCATTGCGAAAGAGAGCGCGTACCCCACCAGCACGCCAATTAAAATCGGGATAATTGCCAGGAAACCACGAAACAGCACGGAACCTAAAACCGTGACCGCCAGGGTGGTAATAGAGATGATGATGGTTTTGGAGTTTGGCGTTTGCCCTTCAGCCGGGAGTAAACCCGCCATACCGGCAGCTACGCCCGCCAGCTCCAGACCGATGACGGCAACGATTGCGCCCATTGCCGCAGGTGGAAACAGCACGTCCAACCAGCCGGTCCCCGCTTTCTTCACGATAAAAGAAACCAGGCAGAACAGCACGCCGCACATAATAAAGCCGCCCAGCGCGACTTCATACCCTAACGGCAACAGTAACAATACCGGTGAAATAAAGGCAAAGCTGGAACCAAGATAAGCCGGAATTTTCCCTTTACAGATGAAGAGATACAGCTGCGTTCCAATACCGTTAAATAACAGTACAGTCGCCGGGTTAATATGAAATAAGACGGGCACCAGGACGGTTGCACCAAACATGGCGAACAAATGTTGCAAACTAAGCGGGATTGTCTGTAAAAGTGGCGGTCTTTCACTCACCCCGATAGCACGGCGCGTCATAGTATTATCCTCTGTATTATGTGTTATAGGCGCTTTACTCAAAAAAAAGCCGACTCTTAAAGTCGGCTTTAATTATTTTTATTCTTTATTTCGTACCAAAGATTTTGTCACCGGCATCGCCGAGGCCCGGAATAATGTATCCGTGCTCGTTCAGTCCCTGGTCAATCGATGCAGTATACAGTTCGACGTCCGGGTGCGCTTTTTCCAGCGCAGCGATACCTTCTGGCGCAGCGACCAGCACCAGAACTTTGATGCTGCTGCAGCCCGCTTTTTTCAGCAGGTCGATGGTCGCGATAACGGAACCACCGGTTGCCAGCATTGGGTCAACGATCAGCGCCATACGCTCATCGATGTTAGAAACCAGTTTCTGGAAGTACGGTACCGGCTCCAGCGTTTCTTCATTACGGTACATACCGACAACGCTGATGCGCGCGCTCGGAACGTTTTCCAGCACACCGTCCATCATACCAAGACCCGCACGCAGAATTGGCACAACGGTAATTTTCTTACCTTTGATCTGGTCGATTTCTACCGGGCCGTTCCAGCCTTCGATAGTTACTTTTTCCGTTTCGAGGTCGGCGGTCGCTTCGTAAGTCAGCAGGCTACCCACTTCGGAAGCGAGTTCGCGAAAGCGCTTGGTGCTGATATCTTGCTCACGCATCAGTCCCAGCTTGTGTTTGACGAGTGGGTGTTTGACTTCCACGATCTTCATACTCTTTCTCCTTTGAGGGGCAGCCACAAAAAAAATCGACGGATTATACCTCCTTTCTTCAAGGCGGCAATATTATTTTCGTTGACTTTAGTCAAAATGATAACAGTTTGAGATAAAGTTATTTTATATTCAAATGGTTATGAAAGAAGATTATTCCATCCGAAAACTAACCTTTGCCCTGGCACAAGTCTTCTTTCGCCGCGCGCCCGGGGAAAAGACGTGCAAAAAGGTTGTGTAAAACAGTCTCGCAAACGTTTGCCTTCCCTGTTAGAATTGCGCCGAATTTTATTTTTCTACCGCAAGTAACGCGTGGGGACCCAAGCAGTGACCGATAAAACCTCTCTTAGCTACAAAGATGCCGGTGTTGATATTGACGCGGGTAATGCTCTGGTTGGAAGAATCAAAGGCGTAGTGAAGAAAACGCGTCGTCCGGAAGTGATGGGCGGTCTGGGCGGCTTCGGTGCGCTGTGTGCATTGCCGCAAAAATATCGTGAACCCGTGCTGGTTTCCGGCACTGACGGCGTAGGTACCAAGCTGCGTCTGGCAATGGACTTAAAACGTCACGACACCATTGGTATTGATCTGGTCGCCATGTGCGTTAATGACCTGGTGGTGCAAGGTGCGGAACCGCTGTTTTTCCTCGACTATTACGCAACCGGAAAACTGGATGTTGATACCGCTTCAGCGGTGATCAGCGGCATCGCAGAAGGTTGTCTGCAATCGGGCTGTTCTCTGGTGGGTGGCGAAACGGCAGAAATGCCGGGGATGTATCACGGTGAAGATTACGATGTCGCGGGTTTCTGCGTGGGCGTGGTAGAAAAATCAGAAATCATCGACGGCTCTAAAGTCAGCGACGGCGATGTGCTGATTGCACTCGGTTCCAGCGGTCCGCACTCGAACGGCTATTCGCTGGTGCGCAAAATTCTTGAAGTCAGCGGTTGTGATCCGCAAACCACCGAACTTGATGGTAAGCCATTAGCCGATCATCTGCTGGCACCGACCCGCATTTACGTGAAGTCAGTGCTGGAGTTGATTGAAAAGGTCGATGTGCATGCCATTGCGCACCTGACCGGCGGCGGCTTCTGGGAAAACATTCCGCGCGTATTGCCAGATAATACCCAGGCAGTGATTGATGAATCTTCCTGGCAGTGGCCGGAAGTGTTCAACTGGCTGCAAACGGCAGGTAACGTTGAGCGCCATGAAATGTATCGCACCTTCAACTGCGGCGTCGGGATGATTATCGCCCTGCCTGCTCCGGAAGTGGACAAAGCCCTCGCCCTGCTAAATGCCAACGGTGAAAACGCGTGGAAAATCGGTATCATCAAAGCCTCTGATTCCGAACAACGCGTGGTTATCGAATAATGAATATTGTGGTGCTTATTTCCGGCAACGGAAGTAATTTACAGGCAATTATTGACGCCTGTAAAACCAACAAAATTAAAGGCACCGTACGGGCAGTTTTCAGCAATAAGGCCGACGCGTTCGGCCTTGAACGCGCCCGCCAGGCGGGTATTGCAACGCATACGCTCATCGCCAGCGCGTTTGACAGTCGTGAAGCCTATGACCGGGAGTTGATTCATGAAATCGACATGTACGCACCCGATGTGGTCGTGCTGGCTGGTTTTATGCGCATTCTCAGCCCGGCGTTTGTCTCCCACTATGCCGGGCGTTTGCTGAACATTCACCCTTCTCTGCTGCCGAAATATCCCGGATTACACACCCATCGTCAGGCGCTGGAAAATGGCGATGAAGAGCACGGTACATCGGTGCATTTCGTCACCGATGAACTGGACGGTGGCCCGGTTATTTTACAGGCGAAAGTCCCGGTATTTGCTGGTGATACGGAAGATGACATCACCGCCCGCGTGCAAACCCAGGAACACGCTATTTATCCACTGGTGATTAGCTGGTTTGCCGATGGTCGTCTGAAAATGCACGAAAACGCCGCGTGGCTGGATGGTCAACGTCTGCCGCCGCAGGGCTACGCTGCCGACGAGTAATGCCCCCGTAGTTAAAGCGCCAGCTCTGCCGCTGGCGTTTTTCAATTCACCTGTAAATCGCAAGCTCCAGCAGTTTTTTTCCCCCTTTTCTGGCATAGTTGGACATCTGCCAATATTGCTCGCCATAATATCCAAGCAGTGTCCCGTGAATAAAACGGAGTAAAAGTGGTAATGGGTCAGGAAAAGCTATACATCGAAAAAGAGCTCAGTTGGTTATCGTTCAATGAACGCGTGCTTCAGGAAGCGGCGGACAAATCTAACCCGCTGATTGAAAGGATGCGTTTCCTGGGGATCTATTCCAATAACCTTGATGAGTTCTATAAAGTCCGCTTCGCTGAACTGAAGCGACGCATCATTATTAGCGAAGAACAAGGCTCCAACGCTCATTCCCGCCATTTACTGGGCAAAATTCAGTCCCGGGTGCTGAAAGCCGATCAGGAATTCGACGGCCTCTACAACGAGCTATTGCTGGAGATGGCGCGCAACCAGATCTTCCTGATTAATGAACGCCAGCTCTCCGTCAATCAACAAAACTGGCTGCGTCATTATTTTAAGCAGTATCTGCGTCAGCACATTACGCCGATTTTAATCAATCCTGACACTGACTTAGTGCAGTTCCTGAAAGATGATTACACCTATCTGGCGGTGGAAATTATCCGTAGCGATAGCATCCGTTACGCGCTGCTGGAGATCCCATCAGATAAAGTGCCGCGCTTTGTGAATTTACCGCCAGAAGCGCCGCGTCGACGCAAGCCGATGATTCTTCTGGATAATATTCTGCGTTACTGCCTTGATGATATTTTCAAAGGCTTCTTTGATTATGACGCGCTGAATGCCTATTCAATGAAGATGACCCGCGATGCCGAATACGATTTAGTGCATGAGATGGAAGCCAGCCTGATGGAGTTGATGTCTTCCAGTCTCAAGCAGCGTTTAACTGCTGAGCCGGTGCGTTTTGTTTATCAGCGCGATATGCCCAATGCGCTGGTTGAAGTGTTACGCGAAAAACTGACTATTTCCCGCTACGACTCCATCGTCCCCGGCGGTCGTTATCATAATTTTAAAGACTTTATTAATTTCCCCAATGTCGGCAAAGCCAATCTGGTGAACAAACCACTGCCGCGTTTACGCCATATTTGGTTTGATAAAGCCCAGTTCCGCAATGGTTTTGATGCCATTCGCGAACGCGATGTGTTGCTCTATTATCCTTATCACACCTTTGAGCATGTGCTGGAACTGCTGCGTCAGGCTTCGTTCGACCCGAGCGTACTGGCGATTAAAATTAACATTTACCGCGTGGCGAAAGATTCACGCATCATCGACTCGATGATCCACGCCGCACATAACGGTAAGAAAGTCACTGTGGTGGTTGAGTTACAGGCGCGTTTCGACGAAGAAGCCAACATTCACTGGGCGAAGCGCCTGACCGAAGCAGGCGTGCACGTTATCTTCTCTGCGCCGGGGCTGAAAATTCACGCCAAACTGTTCCTGATTTCACGTAAAGAAAACGGTGAAGTGGTCCGTTACGCACACATCGGGACCGGGAACTTTAACGAAAAAACCGCGCGTCTTTATACTGACTATTCGTTGCTGACCGCAGATGCGCGTATCACCAACGAAGTACGGCGGGTATTTAACTTTATTGAAAACCCATACCGCCCGGTGACATTTGATTATTTAATGGTGTCACCGCAAAACTCTCGCCGTCTGTTATATGAAATGGTAGACCGCGAAATCGCCAACGCGCAGCAAGGGCTGCCCAGTGGTATCACCCTGAAGCTAAATAACCTTGTCGATAAAGGCCTGGTTGATCGTCTGTATGCGGCCTCCAGCTCCGGCGTACCGGTTAATCTGCTGGTTCGCGGAATGTGTTCGCTGATCCCCAATCTGGAAGGCATTAGCGACAACATTCGTGCCATCAGTATTGTTGACCGTTACCTTGAACATGACCGGGTTTATATTTTTGAAAATGGCAGCGATAAAAAGGTCTACCTTTCTTCCGCCGACTGGATGACGCGCAATATTGATTATCGTATTGAAGTGGCGACACCGCTGCTCGATCCGCGCCTGAAGCAGCGGGTGCTGGACATCATCGACATATTGTTCAGCGATACGGTCAAAGCACGTTATATCGATAAAGAACTCAGTAATCGCTACGTTCCCCGCGGCAATCGCCGCAAAGTACGGGCGCAGTTGGCGATTTACGACTACATCAAATCACTCGAACAACCTGAATAACCCTATGCCAATACACGATAAATCCCCTCGTCCGCAGGAGTTTGCTGCGGTCGATCTTGGTTCAAACAGTTTTCACATGGTCATAGCCCGTGTGGTAGATGGTGCCATGCAGATTATTGGCCGCCTGAAACAGCGGGTGCATCTGGCGGACGGCCTGGGGCCAGATAATATGTTGAGTGAAGAGGCAATGACGCGCGGTTTGAACTGTCTGTCGCTGTTTGCCGAACGGCTACAAGGGTTTTCTCCTGCCAGCGTCTGTATAGTCGGCACCCATACGCTGCGTCAGGCGCTGAACGCCACTGACTTTCTGAAACGCGCGGAAAAGGTCATTCCCTACCCGATTGAAATTATTTCCGGTAATGAAGAAGCCCGTCTGATTTTTATGGGCGTGGAACATACCCAACCGGAAAAAGGTCGCAAACTGGTTATTGATATTGGCGGCGGATCTACGGAACTGGTGATTGGTGAAAATTTCGAACCTATTCTCGTTGAAAGCCGCCGGATGGGTTGTGTCAGCTTTGCCCAGCTTTATTTTCCTGGCGGGGTCATCAATAAAGAGAATTTTCAGCGCGCTCGCATGGCGGCAGCACAAAAACTGGAAACTTTAACCTGGCAATTCCGTATTCAGGGCTGGAACGTTGCAATGGGCGCTTCCGGTACCATAAAAGCCGCCCATGAAGTGTTAATGGAAATGGGCGAGAAAGACGGGATAATTACCCCGGAACGTCTGGAAAAACTGGTAAAAGAAATTTTACGTCACCGTAATTTCGCATCGCTGAGTTTACCGGGTCTTTCCGAAGAGCGGAAAACAGTCTTCGTTCCTGGACTGGCGATTTTATTTGGTGTGTTTGATGCTTTAGCCATCCGTGAACTGCGCCTTTCTGACGGGGCGTTACGCGAAGGCGTACTGTATGAAATGGAAGGACGTTTCCGTCATCAGGATGTGCGTAGTCGCACCGCCAGCAGCCTCGCCAACCAGTATCACATAGACAGCGAACAGGCCCGACGAGTGCTGGATACCACTATGCAAATGTACGAACAGTGGCGGGAACAGCAACCGAAGCTGGCGCATCCGCAACTGGAGGCGCTACTGCGATGGGCCGCCATGCTGCATGAGGTCGGGTTGAATATCAACCACAGCGGTTTGCATCGCCACTCCGCTTATATTCTGCAAAACAGTGACTTGCCGGGTTTTAATCAGGAACAGCAGCTGATGATGGCGACACTAGTGCGCTATCACCGTAAAGCGATTAAGCTCGACGATCTGCCGCGCTTTACCTTGTTTAAGAAGAAACAGTTCCTGCCACTGATACAGCTATTGCGCCTTGGCGTATTACTAAACAATCAACGTCAGGCAACCACCACACCGCCAACATTGACACTGATTACTGATGACAGTCACTGGACACTGCGTTTCCCGCATGACTGGTTTAGTCAGAATGCGCTGGTACTGCTTGATCTGGAAAAGGAGCAAGAATACTGGGAAGGCGTGGCTGGCTGGCGGTTGAAAATTGAAGAAGAAAGTACCCCAGAAATCGCCGCTTAATGCTTTGCGGGCCGACGAGAAATGTCGGCCCGCATTATTCAGGCACTTTCGCGAATGGGTTCGATTTCATTCAGCGTATCAATTAACGGTTGCGGCTTACCAATAAGATAACCCTGCATATAATCGATCCCCAAAGAGAGCACCGCCTCGCGGATCTCTTCGTTTTCAACGTACTCTGCCACTACCCGCATTTTCTTCATTCGCGCCAGATGGCAAATCGACGCCACAATCTGATAATCCAGACTATTTGACACAATATTGCGGATAAAGCTGCCGTCAATTTTAAGCAGATCGGCATTCACATTTTTAAGCCGTGCATAGCTGGCGTAGCCGGTGCCGAAATCATCAATCGCAATCTGGCAGCCTAATTCCTGAAGATGCTGCAAGGTGATTTGCGCCTGCTTAACATTGGTCAGAGCATTACTTTCGGTGACTTCAAAAATAAGTTGCCACGCTTCAATCTGATATTTAGCCAGCAACTGACTGACTTCAACAGGAAAACGAGCCTGACATACCGAGGTTGGAGACAGATTAATAGCAAAACGGTGAGCGGGCATCTTCGCTCTGTTTTCAGCCATAAATTGCAGCGTATGCTCAATGACCCACATGTCGATACTCGACGATAAACCAAATTCGTGCGCGACCGGCAAGAAGCTATCGGGGCCGATCAGTTCATCATTCTCACCTTTCATGCGCAGAAGAATTTCATGGTAAACATCACCACGCATACCGGTAATCGGCTGGGCCATCAGGAAAAAATGGTTGTGTTCCAGCGCCTGCTGTAGTCGATTCATCATCGCGACTTTATCTTTCAATTCGCGTTGCAAATACATTGCCCCGCAACGCTGCATATTTTCCGGGGCGTTGGTCACGATGGAAAGTTCGGCGACCGTATTTAGCTCTCCCAGCAGCAGGTAGATATGATTCACTGGCGAGCGCACATAGCAGTAACTGACGCCAATCTGCGGTTGCATCGGCATCCCATCCCAAAAGAAACGAAATTGCTTGAGATGACTATCCAGTGCGGTAATGCGTTCCTGGTGCGATTCTGTATTCAGTCGCAGCGCGAGATCGTTACCCGAAAGCTGATAAACATCTTCACCCGGTTCCAGCAAGGGTGACAGCCAGTGAGAAAGTTTTTGCTTGTAT